>JANPNT010000099.1:0-6302 GCA_031427655.1 Burkholderiales bacterium | reverse complement strand
CTGAAGCCGGGCGTTTTTGCGGCCAATGGCGATGCCTGGAAGCGCCAGCGGCGCATGGTGATGGCGGGCTTTGATCCGGCGCACGTGAAGCGCTATCACCCCGCCTTGGTGGGCGTGGCGGGCCGACTGGAGGCGCGCTGGACGCGAGCCGCGCAGGCGGGAAGCACCATTGATTTGCAGGCCGACCTGATGCGCTACACGGTGGACGCGATTGCGGGTTTGGCCTTCGGGGCCGAGGTGAACACGCTGGGCTCAGATGCAACGTGATTCAGCAGCACCTCGACAAAATGTTCCCCACGCTGTTCAACCGCATGATGTCGCCGCTGCCGACCTGGCGTTGGGTGCGCACAGAGAAAGTGCGCGCGGTAGAACGCAGCGTGGCGGCGGTGAATGAGGCGGTAAACGGCTTCATTCAACAAGCGCGAGCCCGCATGCAGGCCAACCCCGAGTTGCGCACGCACCCGCAAAATTTGTTGGAGGCCATGCTGGCCGCGGCCGATGAAGAAGGCAGCGGCATCGACGACGAACAAGTGGCGGGCAACGTGTTCACCATGCTGTTGGCCGGTGAAGACACCACCGCCAACACGCTGGCGTGGATGATTGATTTGCTGTGGCGCAACCCGGCCGCGTTGGCGCGCGCCACCGAAGAAGTGCGCCGCGTGATGCCGTTCTCGCCGACGGCTGAATTCACCGCCAGCATGGACCAACTGGCCGAGCTGGATTTTGTCGAGGCCTGCACCCACGAGACCATGCGCCTGAAACCCGTGGCACCGGTGATTGGCTTGCAAGCGCTGCGCGACACCGTGGTGGGGGACGTGCAATTGCAAAAGGACATGGTCATCATCAACGTGATGCGCCGCGACAGTGTGAGCGACACCCACACGCCACGCGCCGCCAGTTTCGAGCCACAGCGTTGGTTAGACGAGGGCGCAGCCAGTGCGGGTGCGACCAGCCCCAAGCGCACCTCGATGCCCTTTGGCGCAGGCCCGCGCATTTGCCCCGGCCGCTACATGGCCATGCTGGAAATGAAGCTGGCCATGGCTGTGTTGCTCAGTCGTTTTGACATCCAGATGGTGGACACCGCCGACGGCATGCCTGCACGTGAAAAGCTCAGTTTGGCGATGGCACCGGTGGGTCTTCGCATGCGGCTGAAGGCACGTGCGTTCTGATTTAGATTCCTGGTCTGGCGACACCATTCCACCCGTTCGGGCTCAGTACGAACGGATTTCTTCTTGTCTTTCAAACTCCGAAAAGCAACTCAATTTCAAGTTCATCGGCAACCCGAGAAACCCATGCAGCACCTCACCACCGACTACCTCATCATCGGCGCGGGCGCGTCCGGCATGGCGTTTGCCGACACCTTGCTGACTGAGACCGATGCGCACATCAGCATCGTCGACCGTCACGCCAAACCCGGCGGCCATTGGAACGACGCGTATTCCTTCGTCACGCTGCACCAGCCGTCGTCGTTTTACGGCGTCAACTCCTCCGAGCTCAGCTCGCGCAGCAAAGACACGCACGGCGTGAACAAGGGCCTGTACTCATTGGCCTCGGGCCTTGAGGTGAGCAGCTATTACGAACGCGTGATGAACCAAACGCTGCTGCCCAGCGGCCGTGTCAGCTACCACCCGTTGTGTGACTATTCGGAAGACGGGCGCTTTGTGTCCATCTTGTCGGGCGCACAAACCCAAGTGACGGTGCGCAAAAAAACCGTGGACTCCGCTTACTTCGGTCCCACCGTGCCTTCCACCCACACGCCCAAATTCAAAGTGGCCGCTGACGCGTGGATGGTGTCCCCCAACGCCTTGGCGCAGTTGTGGCAAGCGCCGAAACAGCTTGGTCGCGAGCGCCCCCGCCACTTCACCATCATCGGTGCCGGTAAAACCGCCATGGACGTGGGCGTGTGGCTGCTGAATGCCGGTGCCGCACCAGAGAACATCAGCTGGGTCATGCCGCGCGATTCATGGCTCATCAACCGCCTGCACACCCAGCCGGGTTTGGACTTTTTTGACGAAGCCATTGGCGGCCAAGCCGATCAAATGCAGGCCTTGGCGCAGGCCACGTCCATCGCCGATTTGTTTGAACGCCTGGAAGCCTGCGAGGCCATGCTGCGCATTCACACCGACCAAACGCCCACCATGTTTCACTACGCCACCATCTCCAAAGCCGAAGTGGAAAGCCTGCGTCGTATCACCAAAGTGATCCGCAAGGGCCGCGTGCAAACGTTGGAAGCCAACGCTTTGGTGATGGATCAAGGCCGCGTGGAATTGCCGCCGCACACGCTTTGCATCGACTGCACCGCGTCAGCCGTAGAGAAGCGGCCTGCACCGTCGCAGCCCGTGTTTGAAGGCAACAAAATTTTGCTGCAACTGGTGCGCATTCCCATGCCCAGCTTCAGCGCCGCGCTCATTGCCTATGTGGAGGCGCACTACGGAAATGAGGCGGGTGACGAAGGTGCAGCGGGCGACGCCAAGAAAAATCAACTCTGCGGTGCCGTGCCGTTCCCCGACAGCCTGGTCGGCTTTGTGGCGTCTACCTTCGGCAACATGCGCAACCAGTTTGTGTGGTCGCAAGACAAAGTGCTGCGCGCCTGGACGCGCGAGAGCCGCCTGGACGGCTTCGGCAAAGTGGTGGCCGCCGTGCCCCGCGATGACGCGGCCAAACAAGCCGTGCTGGCGCGCTTGAAGAGCAACGCCATGGCCGCGATGGGCAACATGCCGAAGTTGATGGCGGGCGCGGCGGGGCGCTGATCGCGCGAGTAGGTACCGATTTGGGCCGCCAGACGCGGCTGTGCGTCCATCGCCTTGGAAACGCCGATCACAGGTCGGGCGCATGGCGCTGGGCCAGTTCCTCTGGGGTTTCAGGCGCGGTTTCGATGCCGGTGTGGTCGCCCAAGATGCGGCCCGTCGGTGGCAAGGCGCTGCGTGGCAATTGCGCTGTGACGTCCCACAAGCGCGAGCGCATGAAAGCCTTGGCGCAGTGCAAGTAAGCGGCGTCCACCTGCACCCGAATCACCCACTTGGGCACGCGTTTTTCGTTGGTGCACAAGGCAATGTCTGAGGCACTCACCGACAACATCGCGCGGCCGTTCACGCGCAGCCTCTCGTGGATGCCAACGGGCATAAACAACAAACCAGCACGGCCCGTGGCGATGCTGTTCTCCAGCGTGTCCAGCCAGTTGTTGCCCAGTGAATCTGGAGTGAACAGCGCCCCATCGTCAGCCACCTTCACAAAGCCAGGCACCCCGCCGCGCGGCGAAGCGTCGGGGCAGTGGGCAGCGTCGGTTGTGGCTATCACCACGAACGGCGACAGGGCGATGAAGTCCTTGCAATGTCGCGATCTGGCAGCTTTTCTGCTGATGTCAAAGGCGGCGCGCTAGTCCCATTTTTTGAGCCGCGCGCCTTCGTCAAGACTGGTGTGATCTGCTCACCGCGAAGCCTCAAAACTCCAAACTCTCACCCGGCAATATCGCCAGCACTTTGATTGCACTGGCCCCCAGCGCCTTGCTGAATTCAGCCGGTGTGCCGACCAGCGAAGGGTTGGTGCCGTAGTGCATGGGGATCACGGCTTTGGGTTTGATGAGGTCGCGGGCGGCGTAGGCGGCGTCGGCCGGGTTCATCACAAATTGGCCGCCACCGATGGGCATCAACAGCAGGTCGGGTGTGTGCATTTCACCGATCAGTTTCATGTCGCCGAACACGCCGGTGTCGCCCATGTGCCAGAGCTTGAAGCCGTTCTCAAATTCGATCAAAAAGCCGCAGGGCTCGCCGCCAACGTGGAGCTCGTCTTTGTCGGTGGCGGGGTTGCGCCACAGCAGTTCTGAGCTGTGCTCGGCCCGCGTCATGGTGATGCGCACTCCCGCACTGGCACCGAAGGGCGTGATGCTGCCGCCCTTGTTCATGCGGTTGGCCTGCGCCACCGGCAAGATGCCCAGCACTTGCATCGACTGCGCCAAACCGGCCGGGCCCCAGAAGGGCGCGTTGTTCAGTTTGGCCAGCGCGGGCGCGTCGGCAAAGTGGTCGAAGTGACCGTGTGTGACCAGCACCAAATCGACCTTGCCCAAGGCTTCAAGCTTGCGGAAGGCTTCGGGTGTTTTGGGGTTGGTGATGAGCCACGGGTCAATGACGAGGACCTTGCCCGCCACGGTGGTGATCTTGAACGCAGCTTGGCCCAGCCACTGCACTTGCACCTTGCCGGTGGCCGGTTTGGCGTCTTGGGCTTGGGCCATGTTGGCGATGCTGACGGTGGCGGTGACCGCCAGCGCGAGCGCGGCTTTTAAAAGGTGACGTTTGTTCAAAATGGTGCTCATCGAATTTCCTTGAGAGTTGAAGAATTTGGACTTAGTGAATTTTTGGGAAATGGGGACACATACAAAAAGCCCCGTTCGGGATGAACCTGTCGAAGCCAGCGCGCACGGAATGCTGGTGTTTCCGATCATCCTGAGATTGTCGAAGGACGGGCTCAGGATGCACGGGCACTTCGACAGGCTCAGTGCGAACGGGTTTGTGTGTTTCGAGGTCTGAACGGCTGCCTAAAACTCAAACCCACCCGCCAAGCGCAGGGCTTTCGACGCGTCGCCTGACAGCATCTTCAACAGCGCCAAAGCCAGCGTGGGTTGGCTTGATTTGGCACCGACCGCGCCGCTGTAAACCGTGGCCAGCTCAAAGCGGTCGGGCAGGGCACCGAGCAAGCTCACCCCCGGGGTGTAGTTGATCTCGGTGATCTGTGTGCAGCCGATCAAACCAGGCGCAGTGCTGGTGGCCAATTCATGCATGGCGGTGGCACCGTTGGGCCAGGTTCTGAATTGCGGGGCCACTTGATCGTGAATGCCAAGCTGTCGCATCACTTCAGCAAAGTGGATGCCCGCCGTGGCACGGGCGGGGTCGGGAAAGTAGATGCCGGTGGCTGCCGTCAGCGCTGCTTTCAGTGCGTCGGGCGTGGCCACATGGGGCTTGGCTGCGCCCGTGCGCACGGCCATGCCAGTGCGCACGCGGCCCAGGGCGGCGCTGTTGTCAGCGGTCAACCAACCCGCGGCCGACAACTCATTCACCATGCTGGCGGTAACCACCATCAAGTCGCACGGCGCGCCTGCCACCAAGGCTTCTTTCAACGCGCCTACGGCACCGTAGCGCGCTTCAATCTTGACGTCGTGCGCCGCTTCAAATTCAGCTTGCAATGCCAGCACCAGGCCCTTGGCGGCTCCGGCGCACAGCAGATGAACGGTGCTTGTCATGCGTTTACTTTCTTCATGTTGTTCAGTGTTGACTTGGCAGCAGTTGACGTCGCCCAATGAAAAGCCACCCGTTCGCCCTGAGCCTGTCGAAGGGTCAGTTGGAATGCAAGTTGCTGCTTCGATGGGCGCGCAAAAGAACTCAATCCACCTTCGCGCCCGACACCTTCACAATGCGCGCCCATTTGGTGATGTCGGCGTCCAGGTAGCGGGTGAATTCATCGACGTTCATGGTCATGGCCACGGTGCCTTGCGCGGCCCAGGCGCGGCGCACTTCCGGGTTGCTGGTGACCTTGGCTACCTCAGCGTTCAAGCGGTTCACTATGGCTGCAGGCGTTCCCTTGGGGGCCATCAAGCCCAACCACAGCGTGGCCTCATAACCCTTCAAGCCCGCCATGCCTGATTCACTGACTGTGGGCACATTGGGCAAGGTGGCCGAGCGTTGCAAACCGGTGGTGGCCAGCGCTTTGATCTTGCCGGTTTTGATGTGCTCGGTCATGGTGGGGATGGCGTCGAACATCAAGTCCACTTGGCCGCCCAACACGTCGGTGCGCGCGCCCGAGCTGCCGCGGTAGGGGATATGCACCATCGACACACCGGCCATGGCCTTCAGTAATTCACCGGCCATGTGGTACGGCGTGCCGGGGCCGGAAGACGCATAAGACATGTCGCCCGGTTTGGCCTTGGCTGCCTTGATGAGCTCGGGGAGCGTGTTGGATTTGAGGTCGGCCTTGGCCACCAACACCAGGTCAGACGCGTTCAGCGGCGCAATGGGCGCGAAGTCGCGCATCAACTGGAACGGTTTGGTCAAGATGAGCGACTCATTGACCGTGTGCGTGTTCGACATCAACAGCAGCGTGTAGCCATCGGGCGCGCTTTTGGCCACGGCGTCGGTGCCGATTACCGAGCCCGCGCCGGGGCGGTTGTCCACGATGAAAGTTTGGCCCATGGCGTCTTGCAGCTTTTGCGCCAAGAAGCGGCCGAACACATCGGCCGAGCCGCCCGGCGCGAACGGCACGATCACGCGCACGGGCTTGTTGGGGTAGTCGCCGGGCTGGGTTTGAGCTTGCGC
>JANPNT010000098.1:0-4418 GCA_031427655.1 Burkholderiales bacterium | reverse complement strand
TCAGCGCAATCTCAAAGCGTGCGCACCAAATCAATGGCTTGCTCAATGCGCTCAACGGCGTGAATGGTCAAACCTTCGATCTGTTTTTTAGGCGCATTGGCCTTGGGCACCACGGCCACGCTGAAGCCTAATTTGGCGGCTTCTTTCAGGCGGTCTTGACCGCGCGGCGCGGGGCGCACTTCACCGGCCAAACCGACCTCGCCAAACGCAAAGAAGCCGCGCGGCAAGGCGCGGCCGCGCAGGCTGCCTTGGATGGCCAGCATCACCGCCAAGTCGGCAGCGGGTTCGCTAATGCGAACGCCGCCCACGGCGTTCACGAACACGTCCTGGTCGAGGCAAGCAATTCCGGCGTGGCGGTGCAGCACGGCCAGCATCATGGCCAAACGGTCGCGGTCTAAACCGACGCTGAGGCGGCGCGGGCTGGGGCCACCGCTGTCCACCAGGGCCTGAATCTCAACGAGCAATGGGCGTGTGCCTTCAAGCGTCACCAACACGCACGAGCCCGGCACCGGGTCGCCGTGGGTGGACAGAAAAATCGCGCTCGGGTTGCTGACGCCTTTGAGGCCCTTTTCGGTCATGGCGAACACACCGATTTCATTCACCGCGCCGAAGCGGTTTTTGATGGCGCGCACCAAGCGAAAGCTGCTGTGGGTGTCGCCCTCAAAGTAAAGCACCGTGTCCACGATGTGCTCCAACACACGCGGCCCGGCCAGCGCGCCATCTTTGGTCACATGGCCCACCAAGACGATGCTGGTGCCGCTGCTTTTGGCGGTGCGCGTGAGCTGCGCGGCGCATTCGCGCACCTGCGCCACCGAGCCGGGGGCCGAGCTGAGCTGGTCGCTGTAGACGGTTTGAATCGAGTCGATCACGCACACCGCCGGGTTCTCGGCGGCAATGGTGGCGGTGATTTTTTCAAGCTGAATTTCGGCCAGCACGCGCACGCTGGATTCACCCAGGCCCAAACGCCGCGAGCGCAACGCCACCTGCGCGCCCGACTCTTCACCGGTCACGTACAGCGTGCGCATGTTTTTAGACAGTGAATCAAGCGCTTGCAGCAACAACGTGGACTTGCCGATGCCGGGGTCGCCGCCAATGAGCACCACGCCACCCGCCACCATGCCGCCGCCGAGCACGCGGTCAAGCTCGTCGATGCCGGTGGCTTGGCGGTCTACATCGCTGGCTTCGATTTCGCTGAGCGTGGCCACCGTTTGCGGTTTGGCCAGCGACTGGTAGCGGTTCTTGCCAGCCGGTGCTTCGGCCGCGCCTTCAATCAGCGTGTTCCAGGCCTCGCAGCTGGGGCATCTGCCCAGCCATTTGGCGCTCGTGCCGCCGCATTCGGTGCAGGTGTAGATCGATTTTTCTTTGGCCATGCGGGATTGTGAATGCGCACGGCCCGAACACAATCACAGCTTGATTTTTGCGGTGAAGCGCTCATGGAACTTTCAGTCTGGTTGACCTTTTTTGTGGCGTCTTGGGCCATCAGCATTTCCCCCGGCGCAGGCGCGGTGGCGGCCATGAGCGCGGGCTTGAACCACGGCTTTGCGCGCGGCTATGTGATGACCGCCGGTTTGATTTTGGGCATCTGGACGCAGGTGCTGGTGGTGGGCTTTGGTTTGGGTGCGTTGATTGCGGCGTCGAGTGTGGCCTTTGCGGCGGTGAAGTGGCTGGGCGTGGCTTACTTGCTGTGCTTGGGCGTGCAGCAGTGGCGCGCACCGGCGAAGCCTTTGGTGACTGAGGGAATGCAAGCCAGCGAAGCTCGCGTGTCTGCCACGGCGTTGATTTTGCGCGGCTGGATGATCAATGCCGTCAACCCCAAAGGCACCTTGTTTTTACTGGCCGTGGTGCCGCAGTTTCTAGACTTGAGCCGCCCGCTGGGCCTGCAATATCTCGTCATCGGTGCCACCGTGGGCTTCACCGATTTGGTGGTCATGGCCGGCTACACCGCGCTGGCCGTCAAGGTGCTGCATTTGCTGAAAACACCCTCGCAAATGAGGTTGCTGAACCGGCTGTTTGGTAGTTTGTTTGTCGGGGCAGCGGTGTTGTTGGCCACGTTCAAGAAGGCGTAGCTGCTTTACTACCTCCCCTTCAAAGGGGAAGGAGCGAAGAGAAGCTTCGCTTGGAAGTTGTATGGCGACGTGCCGATGAAACGCAAACGGCAATTTGTACGGCAGCGTTGCCTGCGCCACCGGCCCGTCTCCAATGCCTGCAGCGTCCAATACATAGCGTCCAGCTCGGCCTCGCGACCGCGTCTGGGCACCATCAAGTGCTTTTCCACCACCATGTGGTCGCCGTAGTCAAAGCGCCTCAACTTGCCGCCGACGAGATCAAGCCGTTGCACGCCGTGATGGCTGCCTCTGCTGCCGGCATCACCCTTCCATGTTGAAGTGCTCGGCAAGTGCCGCGCCGCTTGGCCCACGCGCCGTGGATCAACCTGCGGGGACTCGACCATGTCGACCATGTCGTCCGTGCCGTCCATGCCCATCAACGTGGCGCGACCGGTTTTCAAGTTCAACTCCACCAATTGCGTGCTGGCGTGGCCTGCCACTGACGGCTCACCGCGCAGCACTGCCACGGCGCCTTGCCTTAAAAATTAAGTGTGCGGCGAGCCGACAAAACTGAGGCTCACATTGCCGTCGGCGCGCTCGAACGCATTGCCCACATGGAAGATCATTTGCGCGGGCAGCTTGACCACGCGGCGCTGTCTGAGGTCGGCTTTGCGCATCACCAGAATGCGCAGCGGTCAACTCCTTGGGGTGACTGACGAAGTTCGTGTCGTGATGAGCGGTTGGAGGCGACAGCGGCTTGCGACAAAACGTTGGCGCCGGGCGCGAAATGCACGGTTTGCGGAGGGAAGCTTGTTTGCCCTCAGTCTCCAACCACCTTGCCGCGCGACGCCTTGGTCACCGAGCGTTGGCTTTTGCCTTCCAGGCGCCGCTGTTTGGAGCCATTGGTCGGCTTGGTGGCGCGCCGTGCACGCGGCGGCACGGCCACACCGTCCACCAGGTCTTGCAGGCGCGCCATCGCGTCCGTGCGGTTCATGTCTTGGCTGCGCGTGCGTTGCGCTTTGATGACCACGACGCCCTCGCTGGTGATGCGCTGGTCGCTCAGCCCGAGCAGCCGCTCTTTGATCGCTTCGGGCAGAGATGACGCCGCAATGTCAAAGCGCAAATGCACCGCGCTCGACACCTTGTTGACGTTCTGCCCGCCCGCGCCTTGAGCGCGGATCGCGGTGAATTCAACTTCTGACTCAGTGACTTGCCAAGCGGAAGAGTCGACGGCCGTCATCGCTTCAAACCAATTGAACTGGCACATGAACCGGCACCCGCGGCGCCAACGCACACATCAGCTCATAGCCCACGGTGCCCGCCGCATGCGCCACTTCGTCGATGGGCAGCACAGCCCCGTTCGGGCCGCAGCCCCACAGCGTGACTTCGCTGCCCGCATGCGCGTCAGGGGCTGGAGTCAAGTCAACGGTGACCATGTCCATCGACACCCGCCCCACCAGCCGCGTGCGCACACCGTTCACCAGCACCGGCGTGCCGGTGGGTGCGACGCGCGGGTAGCCGTCGGCGTAACCGCAAGCCGCCACGCCGATGCGCATGGCCTGCGGCGCGGTGTAGGCGCTGCCGTAGCCGACGCTGTCGCCCGCTTTCAAGTCTTGCGTGGCGATGAGTTCGCAGCGCAGGGTCATGGTGGGCTGCAAAGCCCAGTCGTTGAGGCTGTGCGCGGGGAAGTCGGGCGACGAGCCGTACAGCAAGATGCCGGGGCGCACCCATTCCGCCGCAACGGCTTCTTGGGTGAAATTCAAGGTGGCCGCGCTGTTGCTGAGCGAGCGCTCGCCAGGCAGCTCGGCGGTGGCGGCTTCAAACACCGCGCGCTGAGTGGCAATGCCCACGGCACCGTCCGCATTCGCAAAGTGCGTCATCAAAGTGATGCTTTCAACTTGCGTCAAACCCGACAAGCGCATCCACGCGCCGCGATAGGCCGCCGGTGTGAAGCCCAAGCGGTTCATGCCGCTGTTCATTTTCAAAAACACATTCTGCGGCTGCTTGGTTTTGTGCGCGGCCAGCCAGTCAATCTGCGCTTCACAGTGAACGGTGTGCCACAAGTCCAAGCGCGAGCAGGCCTCAAGGTCGCGCGCATCGAAGCAACCTTCCAACAACAGAACGGGCCCGCGCCAGCCAAGGTCGCGCAAGATTTGGGCCTCGGCAATGTCGAGCAAGGCAAATCCGTCGGCCCCTTGCAAGCCGGCGTAAGCGCGCGCCACGCCATGCCCATAAGCGTTGGCTTTGACCACGGCCCAGACCTTGGCTTGCGGCGCGGCGATGCGTGCGCGCTTCAAGTTGTGCGCCAAGGCGTCGGTGTGGATCAGGGCGGAAATGGGGCGGGGCATGGCGAGCTTGGGCGTAGCTTGGGTG
>JANPNT010000097.1:0-3368 GCA_031427655.1 Burkholderiales bacterium | reverse complement strand
ACATGATCCGCAACGACATGAGCGAGTACATGGAGAAGCATTCGGTCAGCCGATTGATCGGCGCGCCGCCTGGCTACGTGGGCTACGACGAAGCCGGTTGTATGACCGAAGCCGTGCGCCGCAAACCCTACAGCGTGCTGCTTTTGGATGAAGTGGAAAAGGCCCACCCCGATGTGTTTGGCGTGCTTCTGCAAGTGCTGGACGACGGCCGCCTTACCGACGGCCAAGGCCGAACCGTGGACTTCAAGAACACTGTCATCGTGATGACCAGCAACCTCGGCTCGCACCAGATCATGCAGATGGCGGGGCAGAGCCAAGCGCTGATTTTTGACTCCGTCTGGGCCGAGGTGAAACAGCATTTCCGCCCCGAGATTTTGAACCGGATCGACGAGACCGTGGTGTTCCACGCGCTGGACGCCAAGAACATTGAGAGCATCGCCAAAAGTCAACTCAAAGTGGTGGAGGCGAGATTGGCAAAGATGGACATGAAGCTCGACGTTTCAGTCAAAGCCATCAAGGAATTGGCCAAGGCTGGTTTCGACCCCGCATTTGGCGCGCGGCCTTTGAAGCGCGCCATTCAGCAGCGCATCGAAAACCCGGTGGCCAAGTTGATTTTGGAAGGCCGCTTCGGGCCCAAAGATGTGATCCCGGTCGACGTGGAAGGCGGCGAGTTTTCGTTCGAGCGCGTGGTGCATTGAGGGCTACAACCATCGCATTAGAGGTGCATGCAGGGCCACGCGCGCTGGCCCTGTTGCGCGAGCGCGGCTTGCAAGCCAGCGACGTGCGCGCCATTCCTGCGGCGGCCGGCGGCCCCAAAGGTTTGATCCTCAATCACATTGACCGCTACCTGTTCGGCGACTGGTTCAAGCACAGCCAGCAGCCTGTGCATTTGCTCGGCGCGTCCATCGGCGCGTGGCGCATGGCGGCCGGCTGCACAGCCGACCCGGTGCGCAGCTTTGCCGAATTGGCCGAGGGCTACATCGCGCAGGACTATCCGCACTTGCCAGGCAAGCAACCCACCGCAAGCGACGTGAGCCGCCTGTTTGCCAAGTCGCTGCAGGCAGCCCTGGCCACGCAACAGCAAGCCGTGCTCAACCATCCGCGCTACCGGCTGCATGTGTTCACCAGCCGAGGTCGCCATGTGCTGCACCGCCAAGGCAAGCTGCGAACTCCCGTTGGCTATGCCGGAGCTTTCGCCGCCAACGCCATCAGCCGCAAAGCCTTGGGCGGTTGGCTAGAGCGTGTGGTGTTCTCAGACCCACGCGACGCCTTGCCCGTGCCACTGACCGACTTCCGCAGCCACACCGCCACCTTGAACGCCGCCAATTTTCTGCCCAGCATTCAAGCCAGTTGCTCCATCCCGTTTTGGTTGGACGCCGTGCACGACATCCCCGGCGCGCCGCGCGGTGCCTATTGGGACGGCGGCATCACCGACTACCACCTGCACCTCAACTACGCCGCCATGACGCAAGGTGTGGTGCTGTACCCGCACTTCCAAAGCAGCGTCATCCCAGGTTGGCTGGACAAAGCCCTGAAACGTCGCCACGCCGCCACGCCCGCGTTAGACAACCTGGTGCTGCTGTCGCCCAAGCCCGAGTGGATCAAGACCTTACCCAACGGCAAGCTGCCTGACCGGAAAGATTTCACGCATTACGGCGACGACTTGGCGGGCCGCATCAAAGCTTGGACGCAGGCGGTGGAGCAGAGCAAGCGCTTGGCCGATGAGTTGGCTGATTGGCTGGTGACGGGGCGAGGGGTGGAGGTCAAGCCGCTGGTTTGACTGAACTCGGGACTGGCTTCAAACGCAGCTTCATAGCAGGAACCGGTTCAGCAATTTCACTTTGGTTTCCGCGAAGTCGGCCGTGTTGCGCGTCACCACGTGCATGCCATGTTCAAGCGCAGTGGCCGCAATCATCGCGTCGCGATCAGAACGTGCTTTCGGCACATGCAAGGCTGCACACAGCACGGCTGTGGTGTCGGTGAAAGGCAAGATGCGACCGCTGAACGCCGCCCGCACGCCGATCAACCACGTTCTTATCGCGTTGATCGTTCTTTCCGACCACACGCTTGTTCCGCTGTCGTTGGGCAACGCAACTGCGCATGGCCTTCCGCCGGGTTGGTAAGAACCTCAATGCCTTAAGGCCTGGCCTCCAAGACCAGATTGAACGGCGTTTCCGCGGCGCGCCGAAACCGCTTGAAGCCGCCCTGCGTCACCACCTCTCGCAGACGCTGCTCGCCGGCCTGCGCGCCAAGGCACGCACCGACTTCCTGGGAACGCGATGCGGGCGTGCAGATGAATGTCGACGCCGAGTAGAAGATGCGTCCGATGGGATTGAGGTTGTCCTCGAGCCGGTCATTGGCGAAGGGCTCGACGATCAGCCATGTGCCGTCGGGTTTGAGGCTGCTGCGCACATGGGCCGCCGCGCCTGCCGGGTCGCCCATGTCGTGAAGGCAGTCGAACATCGCAACCAGGTCGTAGTCGGTGCCGGGGAAATCCTGGGCCCGGGCGACTTCGAAGCTGACCCGGTCGCCGAGCCCCGCCTCCCTGGCGGCTTTGCGGGCGTGCTGAACCGACGGTTCGTGGTAATCGAAACCGACAAAGGTTGACGACGGATGGGCCTCGGCCATGATGATGGTCGATGCGCCATGGCCGCAACCGACGTCTGCCACCCGGGCGCCTGCCTTGAGGCGCGCCTCAACGCCTTCCAGCGCAGGAAGCCAGCTGTTGACCAGATTGGCCGCATAACCAGGCCGGAAGAAGCGCTCGGTCCCGTGAAACAGCGCGGCGTCGTGCTCATGCCAGCCCAGGCCCAAACCTGTTCGCATCGCCTGCATCATCTTGGGAATCGCCTTGAACTGCGCCACTGCGATCTGAAACGCACCTGGGATGAAGGCCGGGCTACCTTCCTGTGCCAGTGCGAATGCCTGTTCCTCGCTCAGACTGAAGCGCTGTGTTGCGGCGTCGTATTGAACATAGCCGCTGGCTGCCTGGGCCGATAGCCATTCGCGCAGATACCGTGGGTCGGTCTCGGTGAGGCGAGCCAGCGATTCGACGTCGGTTGGACCCTCCGCCAACCGCTTGTACAGACCAAGCTGGTCACCTACAACGACGGTTGCAGCGTGCAGCACCGCACCCAGATCTCCGACGAATCGGCCCATAAAGTCATTTAATTTTGTCTCACTGATAGCCATGGCAATCTCCTGTGAATGTTGGCTAGACAAAAAAGTGCGCGTGGACAACTAGCCGTTTGCCCATGCGCGGTTTTCCATGACCGAGATGATTTCTTTGGCGGCACGCGCGGCGCCGTCGGTCTCGACCGGCTGGTAGTTCACCGGTGTGTGCATCGCCAGCAACGCCCGCTCTGCCA
>JANPNT010000096.1:0-6100 GCA_031427655.1 Burkholderiales bacterium | reverse complement strand
GGGCCTTCATCGACAACTTCACGCGACCTTTTTCGTCGGTTTCCAATACCTTGACCTTGACGATCTGGCCTTCTTTCAAGAAGTCAGTGACTCTCTCAACACGCTGGTGCGCAATTTGGCTGATGTGCAGCAAACCGTCTTTGCCAGGCAGCAGGTTGATGAGCGCGCCGAAGTCCAAAATCTTGGTAACCGGGCCTTCGTAAATCTTGCCAATTTCAACTTCGGCGGTGATCTCTTCAATGCGCTTTTTGGCGTAAGCCGCTTTGTCGTTGTCGGTCGACGCGATGGTGATGGTGCCGTCTTCCGCGATGTTGATTTGCGTGCCGGTTTCTTCGGTCAAAGCGCGAATCACAGCGCCGCCTTTGCCGATGACGTCACGGATCTTTTCGGGGTTGATCTTCATGGTGAACAAGCGCGGTGCGAACTGCGACACCTCGGCTTTGGCCACGCCCATCGACTCCATCATGCAACCCAAAATATGCAAGCGCGCTTCTTTGGCCTGGGCCAATGCGACCTGCATGATTTCCTTGGTGATGCCTTGGATCTTGATGTCCATTTGCAAAGCGGTCACACCGGCGGAGGTGCCGGCCACTTTGAAGTCCATGTCGCCGAGGTGATCTTCGTCGCCGAGGATGTCGGTCAATACCGCGAAACGATTCCCGTCTTTGATCAAGCCCATGGCAATGCCGGCCACGTGGGCTTTCAAAGGCACGCCCGCGTCCATCAAGGCCAAGCAACCGCCGCAGACCGAGGCCATCGACGATGAGCCGTTGGACTCGGTGATTTCCGAGACCACGCGCATGGAGTACGGAAAGTCCGTTTTGTCTGGCAGCACCGCCACCAAAGCACGCTTGGCCAAACGGCCGTGGCCGATTTCGCGGCGCTTTGGCGTCCCCACGCGACCGGTTTCGCCCGTGGCGAACGGAGGCATGTTGTAGTGCAGCATGAAATGTTCAGTGAACTCACCGGCCAGCGCGTCAATCTTTTGCGAGTCGCGCTCGGTGCCCAAAGTGGCAGCCACCAGCGCCTGCGTTTCGCCGCGCGTGAACAGCGACGAGCCGTGAACGCGGGGCAGCACGCTGTTGCGAATTTCAATTTGACGCACCGTGCGCGTGTCGCGGCCGTCAATGCGAGGCTCGCCCGCCAAAATTTGCGCGCGCACGATGCTGGCTTCGATGTCGAACAGCACGTTGTCCAGTTTGACTTTGTCGAATTCCATGCCTTCAGCTTTCAGCGACACGCCGGTGGCTGCCGTGACTTCGCGCGTGGCATGCGTGCGGGCTTGTTTCGAGCGGATTTGGTACGCCGCGCGCAACGGGCCGTCGGCCAAGGCCTTGACCTTGGCGATAAAGGCTTCGTCTTTGGCCGGAGCAACCCAATCCCAGGCCGGTTTGCCCGCATCACGCACCAAATCGTTGATGGCGGCAATGGCGACCTTGCACTGGTCGTGGCCATAAGCAATACCGCCGAGCATGACTTCTTCGCTCAATTGCTGGGCTTCGGACTCCACCATCAGCACGCCGACTTCGGTGCCTGCGACGATCAAATCCATGGTGGATTCGAGCAATTGCGTTTTGCCTGGGTTCAGCACGTAAGCGCCATTCACATAGCCGACGCGGGCCGCGCCAATCGGGCCGTGGAAAGGTATCCCCGAAATGGCCAAAGCAGCGCTTGAACCGATGAGTGCGGCAATGTCGGCCGAGACTTCAGGGTTCAGCGACATGACATGAACCACGACCTGCACTTCGTTGTAGAAGCCTTCGGGGAACAGCGGGCGCAGCGGACGGTCGATCAAACGCGAGGTCAGAGTTTCCAACTCGCTGGGGCGGCCTTCCCGCTTGAAAAAGCTGCCCGGAATCTTTCCGGCGGCGTAAGTTTTCTCAAGGTAGTCGACCGTCAGAGGGAAGAAGTCTTGGCCCGGCTTGGCGTTTTTGGCGGCCACCACGGTGGCAAGCACCACGGTGTCGTGAATGTTGACGAGAACGGCACCGCCAGCCTGGCGGGCGATTTCGCCGGTTTCCATCACAACGGTGTGAGGGCCCCATTGGAAGGTCTTGGTGACTTTGTTGAACATGCTCATATCAAACTCCGGTTGTGTTCGTCGCCGCAATGTTTGACAACACGCTCTGGCAACATTTCTAGCGCTTTTCAGCACACATTGGGCAGCGCTAAAGGGCCCCGGAACCAAAGCATCCTGGCGCGATGCCATTCCGTCAGGGCTCGGTCAAAAGCGCTGGTGGAATGACACATCGTCATCAATGGGTGCTCCGTTCCCCAACTTAACTCTTCGACTTCACGGCTTCACAAACGCGAAGAGCCTGTGCTGGTGGGGCCAGACAGGCTCTTGTTCTATCGAATCAATTACTTGCGCAGGCCCAGTTTCTGGATCAATGCGGTGTAGCGCGTCGCGTCGCGGTCTTTCAGGTACTTCAACAGGCTCTTGCGGGTGTTGACCATCTTCAGCAAACCACGACGACCATGGTGGTCTTTCATGTGGGTTTTGAAGTGAGGCGTCAGCTCATTGATACGTGCGGTGAGCAGTGCGACCTGGACTTCGGGAGACCCGGTGTCATTGGCGCTGCGCGCGTTGTCTTTGACGATGATTGCTTTTTCGGCGACGGTAGCGGTCATGGTGTTTCCTGTGGAATGCCCACGCCACTGTGAAAGCGGTCGCGGCTTCGAGTTGAACTTGCGGACACCGGTGAAACCGACCAGCGCCGTGCTTTTGTTTTTTGCTTTCCGATTACCCGGATAGCAAAGCCTGTCAAGTATAGCCCGAGAGCCTCGAATCGCTGTCGGCTCAAGGGCGCTGCATGTTGCAAGTGCTGTTCTGAACCGTTTGGCTGGGCGCGAAGTAGCGCACCGTACGGAATCCGTAGCCCGAGCCTTCGTTGTCGAAGGGCACGCCCGGCGAGCCAGCCTTCTGCATGCCACTCACATAGAGCGGCTGGATAAATTGATGGTCTGCCGCGCGCATGCTGCCTTGGTGAAAGCCGCCTAGCGCTTTGGCATCCAGGCTGGCCCCCTCCAACGCCCTAGCCACGGCCACGGCATCGATGCTGCGAGCCTTTTCCATGGCCGCCACCGCCATCTCCACCATGGCGTGCATGCGAGCATGAACATAGTCGTCTTGCGGCGCGGGGTGGCGCTTTTTGAAGCTGGCGTAAAACTCGTCTGATGCTTTGCTGCCGACGTTCGGATGCCATTCGGCCACCGCCAAAACGCGGCCCACACCGGCTTCGCCAATGGCGGCCGGCGCGCCCAAGGCATTTCCGTAGAAGGTATAAAACTTCGCCTCCAGGCCCACTTCTCGGGCGGCCTTGATGAGCAAAGTCAGGTCGTTGCCCCAGTTGCCTGTCAACACAGCCTGCGCGCCGTTGGCCTTGATTTTTGCGGCGTAGGGCAAGAAATCTTTCACCCTGCCAACCGGATGAAGCTCGTCGCCAACGATCTCAATGTCGGGCCGCTTTGTCGACACCATCGCGCGCGCCTGCTTCAGCACTTGCTGACCAAAGCTGTAGTCTTGGCCGATAAGGTAGAGCTTTTTCAGCGAAGTGTCGGTTTGCAACACATCGGTGAGCGCAGCCAGGCGCATGTCTGCGTGGGCGTCAAAACGGAAATGCCAGAAACTGCATTTCTCGTTTGTGAGCGCCGGCTCCACCGCCGAGTAGTTCAAAAACAAGCTGCGGTTGCCGGGCTCGCGCTGGTTGTGTTTGTTCAGCGCGTCGATCAACACCGCCGCCGTGGCCGAACTGTTGCCTTGCAAGATGAAACTGACCCGCGCGTCTTGCGCGCCGCGCAGCATGGCCAGCGCTTCTTCGCTGTTGCCCTTGCTGTCAAAGCGCAGCAATTCCAAAGGCCGCGCGCCGCCGGGCAGCTGCACGCCGCCGCGTGCATTGACGCGATCAACTGCCATGGCAATGTTGCGAAACACCGCTTCACCGGCGTTGGCAAATGGGCCCGACAGGCCTTCGATCATGGCCAGCTTGATGGGCTCGGCCGCGGCCCAGCTTGGCTGGCTCATGAAGTGAGCCAGCGCAACCACACCGATCTTCAGCCATTTGCATTTCCTCAATTTCAAGCCCCTTGAAAACAAAAATGCCACTCCAAATTGAGTGGCATAGGTTGCCGCATGGTGCAGCAACCAAGTGATTATGGAGCTTCACATGTTTGAATTTGCTTTTGCCCATCCTGCCCATCCCGCTTTGCGCCCTGCATTTCGAAACGCGGTTCAGAACCCAGTAGCAGGCCGACTGCTTCAAGGGGATTTGGATGAGTCTTTGGCTCGCCTGTTTACCGCGCCCAGCGCCGAGGCAGCAACGCGCTCACCCCGCATGGACGTCAGCGAAACCGACAGCGCCTACACCGTGGTGTTTGAGATGCCGGGTGTGAGCAAAGCGCAGCTGAAAGTATCGGTGGAAGGCCGCAAGCTGACGGTTCAAACACTCGACGTTGAGGCGGCAACGACAGACGCCGCTGAAGCGCAAACAACTCGCACGCTTTATCGCGAACGCAGCCCAGCAAAGTACGCACGCACCGTGAGTTTGCCTGCCGAAGTGGATGCCGCGTCTGCACAAGCCAGCTTGACGGACGGTGAGTTGACCTTGGTGCTGAACAAGCGCGTGGCCAGCGGCGCGACGCAAGTCAGGGTGAACTGAAACCTGTCACGCGGCCGATGCGCTGATGCTTGCCAAAGGCCAGCGAGGCAATACGCTGAAGGCATGGTTCAGCAGCGGCGTGTTCAACCCGCGCTGTGCGCGCATGGCGGCGGCCAGCGCAATCATCGCGCCGTTGTCGGTGCACAGCGCCAGTTCGGGGTAGTGCACCTTGATCTGGCGCTGCCCGCATTCGATGTTGAGCAGCCGGCGCAGTTCGCGGTTCGCGCCCACGCCACCGGCCACCACTACGCGTTTCAACCGCGTGCTGCGCAGCGCAGCCAGAGTTTTGCGCACCAGCACATCGACGATGGCCTCTTCGGTGGCTGCCGCCAAGTTGGCTTTCGCTTGCGCGCTGGGGTTGTCGCCCAACTTCATCACCTGCGTGCGCACGGCGGTTTTCAAACCGGCAAATGAAAAATCCAAGGTGCCGCTGTGCAGCAGCGGGCGCGGCAAGGTGAAGGCTGAGGCATCGCCCTGCTCTGCCAACTTTGCCAAGGCTGGCCCGCCGGGGTAGCCCAGCCCCAGCATCTTGGCTGACTTGTCAAACGCCTCGCCGGCGGCGTCATCAATGGTCTCGCCCAACAGCTCATAAACACCGACGTCGTCCACGCGCATCAATTGCGTGTGGCCACCCGACACCAGCAGCGCCAAAAACGGAAATTCCGGCGGGTCGGCACTCAAAAACGGCGACAGCAAATGACCTTCCAAATGGTGAATTCCCACCACCGGTTTGTTCAGCGCCGCCGCCAAGCTGCATGCCACGCCCGCGCCCACCAGCAACGCGCCCGCCAAGCCCGGGCCCTGGGTAAACGCCACCGTGTCGATGTCCGCCAGCGCAAGGCGGGCCTCGGTCATGACCTGCGTTGTCAGCGGCAACACACGGCGAATGTGGTCTCGCGATGCCAGCTCAGGCACCACGCCGCCGTAGGCCTCGTGCATGGCCACTTGGCTGTGCAGGGCGTGGGCCACCAACACGGGCGTGGCGGTGCCCGTGGTGTCGCAGCGAACGAGCGCCACACCAGTTTCGTCGCACGAAGATTCAATACCGAGGATGAGCATCTTCAAAGTGTAGGTGTGCGCAGGCTGTGGCTGCTGCTCGTCACAAACGAGCGCTATTGACATGGCCTGACAACCCGCAAGACAGCGAGATGACCGCCCAGATTGACTTCTCTCACGGTACGCGGGGGGATGTTCTTCAAAAACCGCCGCCACGCTGCGATTGCCGGTGTATCTGGAGGCCGAGGTGCAGGCCTGTCTGTCAGCCCGCGCCACGGCCAAGGGCATCGACCTGGATCAGCTGGTTCAATGAACTGGCGAGGAAAGACATCGAGCTGATTGAAGTGGCGAGGTAGGCGGGCCGGGAACAAGGTCTGGCCCAGAAGAGGTTCAAGTTAAAGGCTTGGTCCTCATGAACCCCTGCCGCTGCAAGCAACCAAGACTTC
>JANPNT010000095.1:0-2302 GCA_031427655.1 Burkholderiales bacterium | reverse complement strand
GCCCACGTCTATCAATTCGACGACAAAACCACCACCTTCATTGTTGAAACACCCGAGCATGTTTTTCAAGCGCACGGCTTGGACAAACTGAATGTGGAGGAGTCGATCGCATTTTGCGAAAACCTCTTCAAAGAGCACCTGCACGGCCATGCACTGCTCAGCAACGCCCGCCATTTGCGCGGCTCGGCGTGGCTGAACTTTCAGCGCGTGAAGTGCGAAGAGTGGTCGCTTTTCAACGGCCGCAGCCATGTGGTGATGATGGGCGACGCGGTGCACACCGCCCACTTCGCCATCGGCTCGGGCACCAAGCTGGCCATTGAAGATGCAATTGAATTGACCAAGCAATTTCAACTGCATGGACAGACTGCGGAGCACACAGCACCGGTGTTGGCCGCCGTGTTGTCAGAGTACCAAGCCCTGCGCAAAGTCGACGTGCTGCGCCTGCAAAACGCGGCGTGGAACGCCATGGAATGGTTTGAAGCGGTGGGCGAGCGCTATGCCGATTCACTGCCGCCCGAGCAGTTCATGTATTCCATGCTCACTCGCTCACAAAGAATTTCGCACGAGAACCTGCGCTTGCGCGACCAAGCATGGTTAGAAGGTTTTGAGCGCTGGTTTGCGCAGCAGTCTGGCCTGAAGGTCGATGCGGACAAAGCGCCGCCACCGCCCATGTTCACGCCTTACACCGTGCGCGGCGTCACCCTGAAAAACCGTGTGGTGGTGTCGCCGATGGCGCAGTACAGCGCGGTCGACGGCATTGCCGGTGACTACCACTTGGTGCACCTCGGTGCGCGCGCCATGGGCGGTGCGGGCTTGGTGTTTGCCGAAATGACCTGTGTGAGCGCCGAAGGCCGCATCACACCCGGCTGCCCCGGGCTGTACAACGAGGCGCAGTTTGTGGCGTGGAAACGCATTGCCGATTGGGTGCACGCCAACAGCAGCGCCAAGTTCGGCATGCAAATTGGCCACGCCGGTGCCAAGGCGTCCACGCGCTTGGCGTGGGAAGGCATCGACAAGCCGCTGCTCGAGGGCAACTGGCCGCTGATGTCGGCCTCAAAACAGCAGTACCTGGACGGTGTGAGCCAAATCTCCAGCGCCATGACGCGCGCCGACATGGACGGGGCAGTGGCCGACTTTGTGCGCACCACGCAGTGGGCCGCTAGGGCCGGTGTGGACTGGTTGGAACTGCACTGCGCGCACGGCTATTTGTTGTCGTCCTTCATCTCGCCACTCACCAATCACCGCACCGACGACTACGGCGGCAGCTTGGAAAACCGCTTGCGCTTTCCGCTGCAAGTGTTTGCAGCCGTGCGCGCCGCGTGGCCTGAACATTTGCCGATGTCGGTGCGCATTTCGGCCCATGACTGGGTCGAAGGCGGCATCACGCCGAGCGACGCGGTGGAAGTGGCGCGGGCCTTCAAAGCGGCAGACGCTGACTTGATTGACTGTTCGTCGGGCCAGGTCAGCAAGCTGGAAAAACCAGTGTTTGGCCGCATGTTCCAAACGCCGTTTTCTGACCGCATCCGCAACGAGGCCGGCATCGCCACCATCGCGGTAGGTGCCATCTCGGAAGCCGATCACGTGAACAGCATCATCGCGGCAGGCCGGGCCGATTTATGCGCCATCGCGCGGCCCCATTTGGCCAACCCGGCGTGGACGCTGACCGAGGCCGCCAAGATTGGCTACACGCCGATGCTGTGGCCCAAGCAGTACTTGGCGGCCAAGCCGCAGATGGAATCGTTGTTTGCACGTGAGAGGGCGGCTGCGGCGGCGCTCTCAGTGAGCCCCGCAGAAAAGGAGCCATCGTGAAGCGTGCCTTGAAAACTGAAATCACACCGCTGCTCGACGACGCCAGCATCGGCCTCGAAGGCCGCATGGCCACCGACGATCACCAGTCGCTGAAACTGTGGCTGCGCTTGTTGTCGTGCAGCACGCAAATCGAAACCGAAATTCGCAAACGCTTGCGCAGCGAATTTGGCATGAGCTTGGCGCGCTTCGACTACATGGCGCAACTGCACCGCCACCCTGACGGCCTGCGCATGAACGCGCTGTCGAAGTTTTTGATGGTCACCGGCGGCAACGTGACCGGCTTGACCGACGAGCTGGAAAAAGAAGGCTTGGTTGAGCGCGTGGCCGAGCCCGGTGACCGGCGCTCCTACCGCGTCAGCCTGACGCGTAAAGGCAGCAAGTTGTTCGACAAAATTGCCGCCGTTCACGAGGGCTGGGTGGTGGGATTTTTTGCGGGCATGGGCACGGCAGACAAGAGCCAACTGCAAAGCTTGTTGGGCCGCTTGCGTGTGCA
>JANPNT010000094.1:0-1581 GCA_031427655.1 Burkholderiales bacterium | reverse complement strand
CTGGCCCTTGTCGAGCACAACGATGCGGTGCGCCCGCTCAGCCTCGGAGACAAGATGCGTCGCCCACAGCACGCCCAGGCTGCGGGTGCTAACGAGATGCAGCACTTCGTCAAGCAACTGCGTGCGCGAGGCCGGGTCCAGTCCAACGGTGGCTTCGTCCATCAGCAGCAGACGCGGCTCGTGCAGCAGCGCCCGCAGCAACTCGACCTTGCGCCGATTGCCGCCAGACAAAGATCGCGTGGCGGTGTCGGCAACGTCGAGCAAACCAAAGTGCGTCAGCAAGGTGTTGATACGCGCCGCCGACTCGCGTCGGGGCAGCCCGTGCAGGTCGGCATGAAAACGCAGGTTGGCGCGCACCGACAAACTGAGATCAAGCGCCATCTGCTGGAACACCACTCCGAGCTGCGCCAGCGCTGCGACCGGGTTGCGCGCCATGTCGGCACCAAGCACCTCGACTTCGCCGCTGTCTGCGACAAAAAGCCCAGTAAGGATCTGAAACAGGGTGGATTTGCCCGCCCCGTTCGGCCCGAGTAAAGCCACCAGTTCACCCGGCGCGACGTGCAGCGACACCGCCGCCAGCGCCCGAACCTGGCCAAAGTTTTTACACACCTCGTGACACGACAGCGCATAGCTTGTCGGGACTGTCGGGGTCATTGGAGTTGGGGCGTTCATCACGGGCTACCCGGCTACAGGTTTGGCCGGTGGTGGCTGCAACACGCCCAAGCCCAAGCCCGGCAGCAGCTGCCGCTCGCGCGCTGACACCTCCTGTACGTGACGTGCGCAATCGGCCGATCGAAGGTAGGCCGGCTCTTGGTCGTACCTGGCAATCGCCTGCAGGTGCAGCGGATCGGACGTGGCCTGCCGGTACGCATCATGCAGCTTCTTGACGATTGAAGGATCAAGCCCTGCCGGTGCGCCAATGCCATAAGGCGAGTTGTGTACCCCGTTGGCGTAGCCCAGCTCCTTGATCGTCGGCCTCGTCGGCCAGCGCTTGTTGCGGCTGGCGCTGAAAACCGCCAGCAAGCGCAACTTGTCCTTGTCGACATACGGCGCAAAACCGGTCGAGTTGACGCCGGCCATCAAGGTCTGCCCGGCCACGGCCAGCATCTGGTCAGCCGTGCCTTTGTAGGGCACATGGATATAGCTGACGCCCTCGGCCGCCATGATTTCTTCCATCGCCAGAGGGCGGTGGTGCCGATGCCGGTAGAGCCCACCGTGAGCCGCTCAGGATTGGCGCGACCCCAGGAGGCGAGGTCGGCGAGCGTTTTAAACGCGCTTTCAGCCGGCACCGCGATACCGAAGGTGACGCCCGATATCTGGATCACCGGCACGATGTCTCGCAGCAGGTCCCATGCGACCTTTTGCTGAAACGGAAACCGGTCCGGCGTGGGCGGCAACTGACCAAGGGTGTAGCCATCGGGCGTGGCACCGCGCAGTGCAGGCCCGACAAACGTGTCCGTCGCACCGGGCCGGTTTTCAACCATGAGGCCCTGGCCGGGTTGCCTGCCGGCCAGCCCGGCCGGAAGGCGCATCGTGACATCGGTGGCTCCGCCGGCCGGCCACGGCACGACCAAGATAATC
>JANPNT010000093.1:0-2006 GCA_031427655.1 Burkholderiales bacterium | reverse complement strand
TAATGGAGCCGCGTCCAGCCGGCTCGCCATCATCGACCGGTCGGTCCCTGCGGCGCAGCAGAAGGTGGTCGGCATGGTCTACACCGGCGGTCGCGAGGCGCACGGCCTCTGGACCAATCCGGCCAACAATCTGCTCTACGTCGCGCATGAGCAGGACGAATTGCCCGGCACACCCAACGCGGGGCAGACCGTGTGTTCGGCCTTCGACGTGTCCAACCCGCTGCAGCCCAAGCTCATCACGCAAATTCCGCTGGGCGCGTTGAAGCTGCCCTCGGGTGAACTGCGCAACAAGAAAAGCATCAACCTGGTGTACGTGCGGCCCGGCACCAAGGGGCAGACGGCATGACGGACCACAGCGCGCACCGTGCGCCCGGTGTCGCGCCGGCTGGCGCCGGCAAGCGCAGCCAGTTCGAAACTGACATGGACAAAGGCATGGCCCGCATGATGCAAGACATGCACGAACCCGGCTACACGGGCAATCCGGACCGTGACTTCCTGGCCATGATGATTCCGCACCATGAGGGCGCGGTCGACATGGCCCGACTGGTGTTGATCCACGGCACAGACCCGTTGGTGCGGCAGTTGGCCGAGGAAATCATTGCCAGCCAAACGATTGAAATTGCCGGAATGCGCGGGAGGATGGCCGTGCTGCGCCAAGGCCCGAATCCGCAACCCGGGGGCTACCCTGCCCTAGGCTCGGTCAGAGGTCGCTGAGCCTGTGCAGAACAGTGGATTTGTCCTGACCGAACGCGGCCCTGTCCTCGCGTTTGCCCGCGCCACAGGTCGAAGGGCGTCACATCCATGCAGTGACGGCGCGATTCACCCTGCGCTCCCGGAGCGCTTTGTGGAGTGCAGGAAACACAGCCACCAGCGCGCTTTCTACCAGTGTCTCGGCGGACATGGACAACGGCACCAGCCTGGACGCAGAAAAAAAGAAGTTGGCCGACAAACTGGCGATTGACACCTCCTAGGTTCTTGGCAACTACAAGCTGGAGACCGACGCTACGTTGCAGGGTACGTTGCAGGGTACGTTGCGGTTACGGCAAGAACCTGATGGCTGTCTTGCAAGGCGTGGCCACGGCCGTGGACGCGGGACAGACAGCCAGCAGAGACCTTGCACAGGAAACCAAAAATAGGCTGATCGCTGGGAAACGGGCCTCGTGGAACTGGTGATTCTTCGCTCATGGCCGAGGTTTGGCGGCGTCTCGCTCCAGCCTTTGTCGCTGGTCAGGCGCGGCAATCGCAGGTCATCCAAGTCGATGCCGAGCATTGGCAAGTGCAGATCGGCGTGCACGGCTGCTAATTTCCCAAGTCCCACCTCGTCAGCCGAGGAGCGCGTCCGATGTTCTCGGCTGGGCTGCGCCCGACTGCATCGCGTGCCGAGGCACGCGTGCGTTCAGCCCGCCGCTGGAGCGTCCTGCAGCGCATAGATTCCGGAGTAACGAGCCGAAAAGTCAGGCGGCAATTCGATGCAGCCGGCTTCAACGCGGGCGAAGCGCAATGGCTCGCCGTGCACCATGCGGTTGCGATGGATGCTGTCGATCACCGGGGCGGTGTAGGCGAAGGCGTCGGCTGCGGCGTACTGGATGATCCACGTGGTGCGCAGCGTCTGCGACAGGTTGGGAGCGGAGGCGTGAACCACGAGCCCGTGGTGGGCCACGATGTCGCCCGGGTCGAGCTCGCTGTCGACGGCGCGGGCGATCTCCTCGGGCGTTGTGTGCGCGTTGCAGTTCAGCAGGTAGCGGCCGCCGTCCCAGTGGCTGCGCGGGCCCTTGTCTGTGGGTGCCGGGAATCGTGCGCAGGCAGCCATTCGAGCGCCGCGACGCGTTCAGCGGCAGGCTGATCGCCACACTAGGTTGGTGTTGGTGTGCGGGAACACCGGCGAGTCCTGATGCCAGCCGATCTCGGCCCTGCCGTGCGGCAGCTTGAAGTTGATCTTCGAGTGATAGAACTTCACCGGGCCGCCGATCAAGGCGGCGGCAATGCCGCCGAGCACCTCGTCAAAA
>JANPNT010000092.1:0-1640 GCA_031427655.1 Burkholderiales bacterium | reverse complement strand
CACGTGTTGATGTGACGACCAACGCACACCTCTCAGCCTTACCGCAGACCAAAAAGTTTATAATTCAATTTTGAATTATGCCAGTTCGGAGCCTCTCATGTCTGATCGCCCAACGCCTGACAGTCCAAAGCCTGACGGTGCCACGCCTGCGGGCGATGCCTACTTGAACTCGCAGTCGCTGTCGGCATGGCAAAACGCGGCGGCCAAGTCGGCACCGCGCGGTCAGGTCGATGCGCTGAACTGGGTTACGCCCGAGGGCATCAACGTCCAGCCGCTGTACACCGCAGCCGACGTGCAAGGCCTGCCGCACACCGACACCTTGCCCGGCTTCGCGCCGTATGTGCGCGGCCCGCAGGCCACCATGTACGCCGTGCGGCCGTGGACGATTCGCCAATACGCCGGTTTCAGCACCGCCGAAGCATCGAACGCGTTTTATCGCCAAGCTTTGGACGCTGGCGCGCAAGGCGTGAGCGTGGCGTTTGACCTGGCCACCCACCGTGGCTACGACAGCGACCACCCGCGTGTGACGGGCGACGTCGGCAAGGCCGGTGTGGCCATCGACAGCGTCGAGGACATGAAGATTTTGTTCAACGGCATTCCGCTCGACAAAGTCAGCGTGTCCATGACCATGAACGGTGCGGTGTTGCCGGTGCTCGCGGGTTATGTGGTGGCAGCGGAAGAGCAGGGCGTGGCCGAGGACCAGTTGTCGGGAACCATCCAAAACGACATCCTCAAAGAATTCATGGTGCGCAACACCTACATTTTTCCGCCCGAGCCAAGCATGCGCATCGTCGGCGACATCATCGAATACACGGCCAAAAAAATGCCGAAGTTCAACTCGATCAGCATCAGCGGCTATCACATGCAAGAGGCCGGTGCCAACCAAGCGCTGGAGCTGGCCTTCACCTTGGCCGACGGCCGTGAATATGTGAAAACCGCGCTCGCCAAGGGCTTGAACGTCGACGAGTTTGCGGGCCGCTTGAGCTTCTTCTGGGCCATCGGCATGAACTTCTATTTGGAAGTGGCCAAGCTGCGCGCCGCGCGTTTGCTGTGGTTCAAGATCATGAGCGAGTTCAAGCCCGCCAACCCCAAGAGCTCGATGCTGCGCACGCATTGCCAAACATCAGGCTGGAGCCTGACCGAGCAAGACCCTAACAACAACGTCGTGCGCACCACAGTCGAGGCCATGGCGGCGGTGTTTGGTGGCACGCAAAGCCTGCACACCAACGCACTCGATGAGGCCATCGCGCTGCCCACCGAATTCAGCGCGCGCATTGCCCGCAACACCCAGCTCATCATTCAAGAAGAGACCCACATCACCGCCGTGGTCGACCCGTGGGCGGGCAGCTACATGATGGAGAAGTTGACGCAGGACATGGCCGACAAAGCCTGGTCCATCATTGAAGAAGTCAATGCCCTGGGCGGCATGGTGAAGGCGGTAGACAGCGGTTGGGCCAAGCTGAAAATCGAAGCCAGCGCGGCTGAAAAACAAGCCCGCATTGATTCTGGCCGCGATGTGATTGTGGGTGTGAATAAATACAGGTTGGGCAAAGAAGACGCGATCGAGACACGCGACATCGACAACGTCAGCGTGCGCGAAACGCAAGTTGCGCGTTTGCGAAGTGTGCGTGCATTTTGGC
>JANPNT010000091.1:0-14278 GCA_031427655.1 Burkholderiales bacterium | reverse complement strand
TGAAGCTGAGTCCATGGCGAATTCTGGCGGTGGCTGATCGGTCAAACATCCTTGCATATTAAACATGGCATGTTCAATATGCAAGGAGAAAAGTTAGTCTGCTACGTCGCTAATTCCACTTATTCCGCTTATTCCGCTTACCGCGCTCAAACTCGCGCCACCGCCAACCATTTCTCCAGCAAAGCCGGGTCGGCCAGCAGCGCTGCGCTGTCGCCGCAGTGCACCACTGCGCCTCGGTCCAGCACCAATGCGCGCTGGGTGATGGGCAAGATGAGCCTGGGGTTTTGCTCGACGATGATGACGCTGAGGCCTTCTTCTTTGGTCACGCGCGCGATCGAGCGCAGCAGCTCTTCCACGATGATGGGTGCCAGGCCTTCGAGGGGTTCGTCGAGCAACAACAACTTGGGGTTCAGCACCAGGGCTCGCGCCACGGCCAGCATCTGTTGTTCACCGCCCGACAACTGGTTGCCAAGGTTGGTTTTGCGTTCGGCCAAGCGCGGGAACATCTCGTAAGCGCGTGCCACGTTCCACGGCCCAGGCCGGGCCACGGCGGTCAGGTTTTCTTCGACGGTGAGCGACTTGAAAATGTTGCGCTCTTGCGGCACCCAGCCTATGCCTGCGGCGGCGCGGCGATGTGGCGGCACGTTGCTGATGTCGATCGCGCCTGCCACACCAGCCAAGTGAATGCTGCCCGCGTGGCGACGCGTCACGCCGACCAAGGTGTTGAGCAGCGTGGTTTTGCCGGTGCCGTTGCGGCCCAGCAGCGCCAGCGACTCGCCTTGCGCCAAGTCGAACGACACGCCTTGCACCACCACGGCTTCGCCGTAGCCCGACTTCAAACCTTCTACTGTCAAAAGCGCTTTCCGCAAGTCAGCCATGTGCGCTTTCGGTGTCGCCCTGTCCTAGGTAAACAGCTTTCACGCGCGCATCGTTCGAGATGCTTTGCACATCGCCCTCAGCAAACACCGCACCGTTTACCAGCACCGTCACCGTGCGTGCGAAGTTGAAAACCAAGTCCATGTCGTGCTCAATCAGCAGCACCGACACATCGGCAGGCAGTGCGTTCACGGTGTCAAAAACCTCGTTGCGTTCGCCTTCGGGCACACCAGCCACGGGCTCGTCGAGCAACAGCACGCGCGGCTCGCAGGCCAGCGCGGTGGCAATTTCCAGCAAGCGGCGTTTGCCGTAAGCGAGTTGCGACACGGTTTGGTTCATCACATCGTCGAGGTGAAATTGCTTGAGCAGCGCCTCGCACTTTTCCACCACGCGCGCATCGGTTCCCAGCGGCTTCCACCACTGCGCACTGATGCCGAGTTGGCTGGACACGGTCAGCGCCAGCGACTGCAAAGGCGTGAGTTCATTGAACAACTGGTTGATTTGAAAGGTGCGCACGATGCCGCGGCGCACGCGCAAGTGCGAGGCCAAATGGGTGATGTCTTGGCCGTCAAGTTCGATGCGCCCTGAGGTGGGCGCCAGCACGCCCGTCAGCAAATTGATGAGCGTGGTTTTGCCTGCGCCGTTGGGGCCAATCAGCGCGTGGCGTGCGCCTTTTTCAAGCTTCAACGAGACATCGTGGGTGGCCAGCAAACCGCCGAAGCGTTTTTGCAGGGCGTGGGTTTCAAGGACGATGGCGTTTGCAATGGAAGTCATGACTGACCCCCCGAATTGCGACGCATCCACGTCCAAGGTTTCAGCAGCCGCTCGCGCCCCACCAACATCAACAGCACCAAGAACAAACCGATCCAAAACGTCCAGTACTGCGGCGTTAGCGCGGCGATCCAGTCGTGCAGCAACTTGAAGGCAATGGCGCCAAAAATGCCGCCGTACAAATAGCCGGTGCCTCCGATCACCAGCACCAACAACACGTCAGCGCTGCGGTGAAAGTCCAGCACGTCCAGTGATGCGAAGCCGCTGGTTTGCGCCGTGAGCGCACCGGCAGCGCCGGCCAGCGCGGCGGCCACGGTGTAGACCGCCGCGATGCGCGCGTTCACTGACAAGCCGATGCTGGCCGCGCGCAAGCGGTTGTCGCGCAGCGCCTTCAGCGACACACCAAACGGCGACTGCACCAGCTTGCGTGCAATCAGCAACAACACAATCAACACCGTGAGCGAATAGCCAAACGCCACGCGGCCTTGCAGGTCAAAAGCAAAGCTGCCAAAGGGCGTGATGAGTGGTGCCATGACCACGCCTTGCAGGCCGTCGGCACCGCCGGTGATGTGGTCGAGTTTGTTGGCCAGCTCGTACAAGATCGACGCCACGCCCAGCGTGACCATGATCCGGGTGAGGTCAGAGCCGCGCAAGATCAACAGGCTGCAAAGCGCACCGAATGCGGCGCTGATGGCCATGGCCAGCGCCAAGCCCACCCACGGGTCGGGCATCACGTGTTTGGCGAACAGCGCGGCGCTGTAAGCCCCCACGCCGAAGAAGGCTGCGTGGCCCAGCGACACGATGCCGGCATAGCCCAACACCAAGTCCAGCGACACCGCAAACAACGCCAGGATGGCAATCTCATTCAGCAACAGCGAGTGCTTGCCCAACAAAAACCAGGACGACGCAGCCGCCACCAGCAAGGCCACTTCCCACCAGCGCCAGGCGGTGGCCCGCTTCAAAGATTGGGCAACAGCAGTCACCTCAGACAGCGCACTCATTTCGCCGCCCCGCGCCCAAACAACCCTTGCGGACGCCACACCAGAATCAAAATCATCAGCGCATAAACAATGAAGGCACCGAGCTTGGGCACGTAGTACTTTCCGGCCACGTCGGCAATGCCCAACAGCAAGGCGGCCAACAAAGGCCCGGTGATGGTGGTGGTGCCGCCGACCGACACCACGATCAAAAAGTAAATCATGAATTTGAGCGGGAAGGTCGGGTCCAGGCCCAAGATCTCGGCCCCCAACGCACCGCCCAAACCGGCCAAGCCCGAGCCCACGGCGAAGGTGAGCAAGAACACCCGGTTCACGTCGATGCCCAAGCCCGAGGCCACGCGCGGGTCGTCCACTGCGGCGCGCAAGCGGCTGCCAAAACGGCTGCGCGACAACACCATTTGCAGCGCCACGGTCAGCAGCGCACACACCACGATGATGAACAAGCGGTACTTGCCAATGCCGATGAATTCATTCGCAGCACCCAGGTCAAAGCGGCCTTGCAAGTAAGGCGGCAGCTGCATGATTTGCTGCTGCGAGCCAATGAAGTAGTCCACCGCCGCCACCGTCATGAACACCAGGCCGATGGAGAACAGCACTTGGTCGAGGTGGGGCTTGGCGTACATGGGCCGGTACAGCGTGCGTTCCAACACCGCACCGGCGGTGGCGCTGACGATGAAGGCGATGGGCAGCGTGGCCAAGAAAGGCACGCCCATTTTGTTCATCAACAGCACGGTGGTGTAGCCACCGGCCATGGCGAATGCACCGTGCGCAAGGTTGATGAAATTCATCAAGCCCAGCGTCACGGCCAAGCCCACGGCCAGCACGAAAAGTAACATGCCGTAGGCAACGCCGTCGAAGAGGATGGTCAGCATGTGGGGCTGGTGATGTTGCGGTTGGGTCTGATGTCCGCTGAGGTTGACGCCACCCAGCCCACACCCGTTCGGGCTGAGGTGTCGAAGCCTGCGCTATGCCCGGTCTCTGCGCTGACCCTTCCTTCGGCAGGCTGAGGGCGGTCGGAAAAGCACCTCAGGGCAAACGGGCTTGGGTTTCTCGCGTCCCGCCTCCCCGTTCGTCCTGAGCTTGTCGAAGGGTCGGTGAGCACTTCAACAGGCTCAGTGTGAGCGGGGTGGGGTGGCGTGCGAACCGGGTGGGACCGGGCACTTCGTTCGACTGACCCATTCAGGTGCGGCACTTCCTTCGACACCTCAGGACGATTGGGCACGTCGACAGGCTCAGCGCGAACGGGGTGAATTGACGTGCGCTCTTATCACCGCGCCTTGCCCGGATCCTTCACCGCTTTCTGCACATCAAATTCCATGTTGTAAAGCTGGCCGTTCACACGCTGCACCTTGCGGATGTAGACGTCTTGCACGATGTCGCGGGTTTGGGCGTCGATCAAAACTTGACCGCGCGGGCTCTCGAACAACTGGCCCTTCATGGCGGCCAACAGTGCATCGCCACCGCCTGCGCCTTTGGTGGCTTCCAGGGCTTTGTAAATCACGCGCATGCCGTCGTAACCGGCCACGCCCATGAAGTTGGGGCGCATGCCTTTGTTGGCGGCACCGAAGGCTTCCACAAACTTCTTGTTCAACGCCGACGGATGCGACGCCGAGTAGTGGTGCGATGTCACCACGCCCAGGGCCACATCGCCCATGTCGTTCAACTGGTCGTCGTCGGTCACGTCGCCGGTGGCGATCAGGCGGATGCCTGATTTGTCGAGGCCGCGCTCGGCAAACTGCTTCATGAAAGCCGCGCCTTGGCCTGAAGGTAAGAACACGAACAGCGCTTCGGGGTTGGCATCGCGCACTCGCTGCAGGAAGGGTGCGAAGTCGGGGCTGCGCAACGGTGAACGAATCTCGCCAACGATGGTGCCGCCGTTCAACTGGAAGCGGTCTTTGAAGGTGCGTTCAGCGTCAATGCCGGGGGCGTAGTCGGCCACCAAGGTCATGGCCTTTTTGATTTTGTTTTTGCTTGCCCATTCGGCAATGCCCAAGGTCACTTGCGGCAGCGTGAAGCTGGTGCGCACGATGTAGGGCGATTGCTCGGTGACGATGGACGTGGCCGCAGCCGTGACCACCATCGGGGTTTTGCTTTGGGTTGCAATCGGCGCGGTGGCCAGGGCCAAAGGCGTCAGGCCAAAACCGGCCAGCACGTCAACCTTGTCGTTCACGACCAGCTCTTGTGCGGTGCGGCGCGTGGCATCGGCCACACCGCCGTCGTCTTTGAAAATCACCTCGATTTTTCGGCCGGCCACGGTGGTGCCGTTTTGCGCCATGTACAAGCGGGCTGCAGCTTCAATTTGGCGGCCGGTGGAAGCCGACTGGCCGGTCATTGGCAAGATGAAACCGATCTTGAACGGCGCTTGTTGAGCTTGAATTGCAGGCGTGAAGGCCATGCCCAGCGCCATGGCACCCAGCGCTGCGAATGATTTGGTGAAGTGGCGTTTTTGCATTTTCTTGTCTCCAGAAATGGGAAAAATAGTTGGCGTTGAATGAGGCGAATTGTCAGCGAGGTGAACTGTGAAAGCGGTTGACGTCAACCCGCATAAAGCAAGCTTCAACCGTCGCCGCGATACGCTGAATCCAGCACCACCACGGCACCGCCGCTTGCGCGGTGCACGCGTGACACGCAGGCACACAGTCGTTCGTTGCTGAGCTTTTCATGGGCGCTGAAAAATACGTCGCGGTGGTCTAGCGTGCCGTTCACGCTGACCACCTGCATGGCGCACAGGCCGCACTCGCCGCGTTCACATTCATATAGCGTTTGCACACCGGCTTGTTCCAGCACGCTGAGCAAGCTGCGATGGGCAGGCACTTCAAGGCGCAGTTGGTGGCGCGGAATTTCAACCCAAAACGCCTGAGCTTCAAACTGGCCGCTGTTGCCGAAAGTCTCGAAGCGCAGGTCGGCTGCCGCACGGCCTGCGCGGGCCCATGCGGCGCGTGCGGCGTCTAACAAGGGAAGAGGGCCGCACATCCACAACTGGCCGCGCGCGGGAAGGGCGGCAATTTCAAAGTCGAGGTCGATTTGCTCGCCCGCGTCGTCGCAAAAAACTTGCAAGTTGCCGCCCAAGGCCGACCGGAGCTCGTCCACGTAAGCCAGCTCGGCGGTGCTGCGTGCGGCGTAGCGCATTTGTACGTGGCAGCCGCGCGTGGCCAAGCTTTGTGCCATGCCCAGCAGGGGCGTGATGCCAATGCCACCGGCGATCAACAAGTGGTGTTGCAAGCGCGGCGGCGCGTTGCCGGTCAGCTCAAAGTGGTTGCCAGGTTGGCTGATGTTCAGCGTGTCGGCCACCGCCAAGTTCCACATGAAACGGGAGCCGCCTTGGCCGGGTTGCGCGCGCTTGACGGCGATGCGGTAGACGCCGTCGGCTTGTGAACGCTGCGGCAAACCGACCAGCGAGTAAGAGCGGGTTTCGTCTTTGCCGTCAATGCAAACGGCCACGCTGATGTGCGCGCCCACGCTCCATGGCATCACACCGCGGTCTGCCAGCAGCTCGAATTCACGCACGGTGGGCGTGATGTCGCGGTGGGCGCGAACGCTGGCGCTGTGCCAGGTGTGGATGGGGTAACGCATGTCAGGTCAAGGTGCCGGCACGGCGACGTATCAAGCGCGCACCGGGCAGCAGTTGCAGGGCTTTATGGCTTTGCAAGGCGCGGCCTAAATTGCGGTGCGCAATGCGGGCGTGTTCGCGCATCAGCGCTTCCGCGCGTGCGCTTTCGCGCTTCACTATCGCTTCCATCACGCCGCGGTGCTGCTCCTGTGCCACCACCAACACGTCGCGCGCATCAGGCCCCGTGGAGCGGCTCATCACAAAGCCATTGGGCGACGCAAACGGCAGCGTGGCGGCGCGTTGAATTTGGCGCTGCACCACGTCGCTGCCCGACATTTTTGCCAGCAGTTCGTGGAAGCGGCCGTTCTGCGTCACGTAGCCGCTGAACGATTCTTCGGTGAGTGCAGGTTGGGCCAACAATGCGTCAATGTGGTCTAAACACTCGTGCGCCGCAATCAGCAAATCGGTGCTGATGCCGCGCTCGGCGGCCAGCCGCGCGGCCAGGCCTTCTAGCGTGCCGCGCAGCTCAATCGCGTCGTGAATGTCGGCCTCGGAAAAGTCCTTCACCGCAAAGCCGCCGCCCGGCAGTGCGTCGAGCAAACCTTCTTCTTGCAAGCGCACCAGCGCCATGCGGATGGGTGTGCGCGACGCCCCCAACAACTCCACCAAGGCCAACTCGGCGATGCGGTTGCCGGGGGGCAACTCACCGCTCAAAATCAGCTCGCGCAGGCGCAGTTGCACGCGCACGGTTTGCGACGTGCCTGCGGCTTCGCCGGTGTTGACTGTTGGCCCTGCAACGCTCATGTCAGCTTGCTACTTTCATCACGCTGCTTTCACAGAGATGACGCGTGCTTGCTTGGGCTGCGCAGCCGCCTCCGCTTCCACCATCTTGCTGATCAACTTGCGCGCCCACATCGAACCGGCGTCGATATTGAGGTTGTAAAAGGTGTGGCCGGGGTTGTCGCGGATGGCTTGTTGCTGCGCTTCCAAAATCAATTCGTCTTCGGCAAAGATGCCGGCCACGCCCTCGCGCAGCTCGTGCGTGAGGCGCTGCTCATTCAGGCAGTAGTTGCGCGCAAAGGCCCAGAAATAATGGCAGCTGCCGTCGGTCTCGGGCGTGATGGTGTTCAGCACGAAGCCGTTCACGCCTTTGGATCGATCGCCCGTGTGGCCCGGTTCTGGTTTGGCACCCGTGCTCGCAGGTGCCACGCCCACGTCTATCGCGATGGTGCAGGGCGCTTCAAAGCGAACGATTTGCCAGCGGTCCACCGGGCCCTCAAAACCCGTGGCGTGCTTGAGTTGCCTGGCCCAAAACGGCGGCGCGCTGATGCCTTCCATCCAGCGCGTCACGGTGGCCGTGCGGTCGCCGTGGGTGGCCACAAAGGGCGCTTCGGTCACGGCGGTTTGGCCAATGCTGGAGCCGTGCACAAAGGTTTCGTGCGTCAGGTCCATCAGGTTGTCGAGCACCAAGCGGTAGTCGCACTGCACGGTGATGAGCTTGCCGTCGCCCGTCCATGCCGGGTCGTCGTTCCAGTGCAAGTCGGGCACTTTGCTTTCGTCGGCCAAGGCGGCGTCGCCCATCCACAACCAAATGAAGCGGTGCTTTTGAACGGTCGGGTAGGCGCGCACGCTCGCCGACGGGTTGATGGTTTCCTGCGACGGCATGTGGGTGCAGCGGCCCTCGGCGTTGTAGACCAAGCCGTGATAACCGCAGGTGATGTGGTCGTTGTTCAGGTGCCCCTTGGACAGCGGCAACAAGCGGTGCCAGCAGGCATCGGCCAGCGCGGCCACGCTGCCGTCGGTACGTCGAAACATGACAACTTTTTTGCCGCAAATGGTGCGGCTCAGCAGCGCAGATTTCACCTCCACATCGCAGGCAGCGGCGTACCACGCGTTCAGCGGGTAGGTGCTCACGTGCTGGCTTTGGTGCTTGAGTGTGTATACATAGTTGAGAGTTTGAATGCAGAAATTGCTCTATAAATACGGGTTTACGCGGTTATGACTTCAATGTTTGTACGCAAAGAATGCAGCACACCTCAAAACGGAGACAAGCCATGATTACCGCAACAGTCACCCAAGCCGCCACCCAAGCCGCCACCCAAATGCCGCCTTTCCGCGCCGACCACGTCGGCAGTTTTCTGCGCCCCAAGCGCCTGCTCGAAGCGCGTGAAAAACACAAAAACGGTGAGCTGGGCACCGACGGTTTGCGCTTGGTGGAAGACGACGCGATTGCCGAGATCGTGAAGTTTCAAGAAGACGTGGGCTTGCTCAGCATCACCGATGGCGAGTTCCGCCGCACCTACTTTCACGTCGACTTTCTGGCCAAGATCGGGGGCGTCAAAACCGACATTCCGGTGACGATCCAAAAGCCCGACGGCACGCTGGAACTGGCCCCGCCCATCATGCGTGTGGTGGGCAAAGTGCAGCACACGCAAAACATCCAACTGGCCGATTTCAACTTCCTGCAAAGCCAATTGGCCCCCGGCAAAACTGCCAAGGTCACCATTCCGTCACCCACCATGCTGCACTTTCGCGGTGGCCGCGCCGGCATCAGCAAGGAACATTACCCCGACCTCGAGCCCTTCTACCAAGACGTGGCAAATGCCTACGGAGACGAGCTGCGCTCGCTCGCCGCAGCCGGTGCCACCTACGTGCAAATGGACGACACCAACTTGGCCTATTTGTGCGACGAAAAAATGCGTGAAGCGGCCCGCGCGCGCGGCGACGACCCCAACGAATTGCCGCACCGCTACGCCAGCTTCATCAACCGCGTGGTGGCCCAAAAGCCTGCCGGCATGCGCCTCGCCGTGCACCTGTGTCGCGGCAACTTCATGAGCACCTGGGCCGCGCAAGGCGGCTACGAGCCGGTGGCCGAAGCCCTGCTCAGCGAAATGAATGTCGACGCCTACTTCTTGGAATACGACGACGCCCGCAGCGGCGACTTCAAACCCCTGCGTTTCTTGCCCAAAGGCAAAACCGTCGTCCTCGGTTTGGTGACCACCAAGCTCGGCCAGTTGGAGTCCAAAGACGACCTGAAGCGCCGCATTGACGAAGCCGCGAAATATGTACCACTCGATCAACTGGCCCTGTCACCGCAGTGCGGCTTCAGCAGCACGGTGCATGGCAACGCGATTGCGGTGGAAGCGCAGCGCGCGAAGTTGAGGTTGGTGGTGGAGGTGGCGCAGGAGGTTTGGGGTTGAGGGGCCGGGGTCGGATCAATGACTGTTGAGTGGGCTTGGCACAGCACGCATTCCCGTTCGGACTGAGCTTGTCGAAGGCCCCGTGAACGCTTCGCCAAGCGCAGCGCACGCAGCACATGTTGGGCTGGAAGAGATCAATAAAAAACCCGTAGGGCACCGCGCCTGAGGATGTGGTCTACCGCGATTGGTCGCCTCCAGTTTGGCAGCGAGTCTGTTTAGACTTGCACTCGCTCAATGGCCTTTTGAATCGCCGTCCGAAAGGAAATACCGATGAACACGCTTGCTTCCCCTGGCACTCAACCGATCGTACCGCTCACCCAAGCTGACATCGATGGCCGCGTCTACACCCTGTACGACGAGTACTGCCACGGCCGCTTGGACCGTCGCGGCTTCCTCGACCGCGCCGCAGCGCTCGGCCTGCTGGCGGGTGCGCTGGCCCTGCTGCCCAACTACTCGCGGGCGCAGACCATCTCGTTCACCGACCCGCGTATCAAGGCCAGTTACGTCACCTACCCGTCGCCCGGCGGCAGCTCGGGCACCATGCGCGGCTATCTTGTGCAACCGCTCTTGCAAGCTTCAAGCGCCGGCCGCACCGGCCCCTTCCCCAGCGTCCTCGTGATCCACGAGAACCGCGGCCTCAACCCCTATATCGAAGACGTGGCGCGACGTGCCGCTGCCGACGGCTTTCTGGCGTTGGCACCCGACGGCTTGTTCCCCGTCGGCGGCTACCCCGGCAACGACGACGACGGCCGCACGCTGCAATCAGGCTTGGACCAAGCCAAGCTGCGCACCGACATGTTGAACAGTGCGCGGTTTTTGCAAGCTCACCCACTCAGCACCGGCAAGCTCGGCGTCACCGGCTTCTGCTGGGGCGGCAGCACCACCAACTTTTTGGCAGCCGAGCTGGGCGACAACATGCACGTCGGCGCACCGTTCTACGGCGCAGCAACCGAGACGGCCGGCGTGGCGCGCATCAAAGCCTCGCTGCTCGTGCACCACGCCGAAAACGACGAGCGCATCAACGCCATGTGGCCCGCCTTCGAGGCCGCATTGAAAGCGCAGGGTGTGCCGCATGAAAGGCACTTTTACGCTGGAACGCAACACGGGTTTCACAACAACTCGACGCCGCGGTATCAAGAGGCTGCGGCGAAGTTGGCTTGGGAGCGGACGGTGGGGCACTTTCGGAAGTATTTGGGCTGATGGGCGATTCAGGTTCCGGCGTTTGTTGCCCAGAGATTAGTTCAGTAAGCCGCGCGTGGTGGCACTGAACAGCGTGTCTGCGTCCGCTACCACTGGGACCATAGAAATCAGTTACCGAAATTCTCGACGCCTAGCTCCAAACCCAATTGGCCAAGCGCTTTGCGGCGACGAGCCTGTTCGCGTTTGTGCCATGCGAGCACTGTCGATTGCGAGACACGCCGTTGGTTGCCAACCTGCTGGTGCAGTGGAATGTCACCCGCCTCAATGCGGGCCACGATGTAGGGCCTCGACATGCCCACCAAGTCGGCGGCTTGTTGTGTGCTGATGACTGAATCTATAGCCGCATCGCGACCCGGTTTTGCGGACTTTGTGTTGCTGATTGGCTCTCAGGGCTTATGAGTTGCGGCCACCAGCTTGCAACGCTTGATGATTTCTCGGGCCAGCGCCTCAAACTCTTGAGCAGCTTCAAGCACCTGCGCGTTGTAACCAGAATTGACGTGACCTTTCAGCCTGCCGATCGGCACGCGTAAGGTTTGCGCTTGCGGCGCGAGGCTATGAAAGTTCTTAATTGCCGCTAATTTATTCGATGCGTGCGGTACCAGCGAAGGATCAATCGCACGCAAGACATCCACCACTCGCGTGCTAACTCGCGGCGCTATCTTCTTTTCCCAAAACTCATGGGGCGCTGTCGATGCGCGACCCGACAGCACTTTGTAGGCGGACGTCACGTAGCCAATTTCTAACGCTCTTAAGCACACGCCGACTGCTGGTCAAGGGCAACCTTTGCGGTTGAAGTCCTCTGCATATTCGGCACAAAGCACCTGGATAAAAACCAAGTTGCCGCAGTGCGCTTCTTTCAGTCATTCAGTGTCAACTCAAATCGGCATTTAACATTTTGCCATCGACGACTAAAATGTAGACACAGTCTAGGATATACAAATGGATCTTCAAGTAGCCAAATGGGGCAACAGCCTAGCTCTCAGAATCCCCGCCGAAGTCGTGCGTCAGCTCGGCCTGAGTGAGGGCACCACCGTCGAGGCGCAGCTCACAATTGACGGTGCACTTTCCATTCGACCAGCTCACTGGAATCGCAAAGCATTCGCCCTTGAGACTGCTGAGCTGCGCAGCGCCATGCCCATGGGGCAATCCGTGATGCAGGAAGTGCGCAACGCGGCGCGGTACTGACATGGTGTACGTGGACACCAGCGTGCTTGTGCCCCTGTTCCTGAATGAGCCGCGCAGTTTGGCCGCAACCGCTTGGTACGCACGCGAGAAGCGTGAGCTGGTCGCAGCGGCTTGGTGCATTCCCGAGTTCGCCAGTGCCCTTGGCATCAAGCAGCGCACGGGTGCCATCAACGCGCAGCAGGCTCAAGCCGCCTGGGCGCATTTTGAACGCATGGTGGCGGCTGACCTTCGATTGCTGCCGGTAGAGCCCGCCCACTTTCATCGCGCCGCCGAGCTGGTGCTGGATGCCGCGAGTGCACTGCGTGCTGGTGACGCGTTGCACTTGGCATGTGCCGAGGCCGCAGGTGCGAAGCACATGGCCACTTTGGACGACGTGCTGAGCCGCAACGCACAGCGTCTCAAGATCAAGCCGGTTGTGTTGCGCGGCGGGCTTTGACAAGCGCTCACGTTCCGAATCACCGAGCTGGCACTTCGACAAGCTCAGTGCGAACGGGGGTTGGGTTTATTCGGCCTCACCCAACACGAATGCAGCTGCCGGAATCGTCATTCAAATTGGCGGCTGGGGCGGGGGTTCACTCAGAACGGCGTCGCCCTGTGCGTTGTGCCGTTGGGCGTTTGTTCCGAACGCGACCTTGAGGCGTCACCGCCGTAACGGCGGCAACGTCGCGAATCGCGAGGATTATCTCAGTTTTCTATATTTGCTTTATTTGCTTGGTTGTCTACATTTGCTTAGAATCAGCGCATGAATACTTCCGTCAATTCACCTGTCCTCCTGCGCCGGATAGCGCAGCTTGAAGCCACCATGGGGCGCCTCAGCGAAGACCTTGGCAGCTTGCGCTTGGCGGTTAGCAAACAAGGGCTGCAATTGCCGAGGACGCGAAGTGTTCGCGCCCGCGCGGCGCAAGCAAAGTCCGTCCCTGCGCATACGCAGCAGATTCAGCATGCTCAGGCCGCTGGCGGCTTAGCTGGTGCCACCGCGCGCGGCGAGGCGGCGCGGGTTCAGTGGGTCACAGACGGTTTGGTGGTGCCCGGTGAGCAACTTGCGCAAGCCTGGGGGCTCACGCGCCAAGCATTGGCACCTGCCGCAGACCGAGGTGAAGTCTTCGCGGTGAAGGTCGGCAATCGGCTCTACTACCCGCAGGCATTTCTCGGGATGGACCGTGAAACCGTCGCCGTCATTTGTCGCGCTCTGGGCGAGCTCGGTGCCACCGAGAAGCTGATGTTCTGGCTGCGCGACCACGGTGCTTTGGCTGGCAAGAAGGCCAGCGCTGTATTGGAGGCGGGGCTTGCCTTGGCAAAGGTGGAACGGTTGGCTGCGGCGTGGGCGCGCGAGCGTGGAGCTGCGCGTGACGTTCAAAAATCGGCCGCCAAACAGACCAAGAATGCAGCTGCGGCTGCCTGAGCGCGGGTCCTTCGAGGATCTGCTTCGACCGATCAGGGTCGAGGTCGCGTCGCTCTTGCGATTGAGCCGACATCCGGCCAGCGAGCCTTACTGGTCGGCTGGCGTCTACCGCTTTGACGATCCCGACTCCGACAGGCCTGGCGCGTTCGGCACCTGTTACACCGCCAGCAGCATCGAGGTGGCATTTGCTGAAAGCGTCATCCATGAGTGCGGGCGATTCGTTGGCGGGAGCTACGAGGTGCCCTCCACGGAGCTGACAGAACGCTCGGTGGTGCGCTTTGCCTGTGAACGTCGCAAGACCTTGGTGTTGGCCGACCTGACCGGAGCGGCACTCAAGTCTTTGGGCTTGAACAATGACATCAGTGCCTGCGCCGACTATGCGCCGAGCCAAGCGTGGGCGCAGGCCATTCACAGCGCCAGCGCACGCTGGGACGGCATTCGCTACGTGTCTCGGCAAATGAACAAGGGGTTTGCATACGCCATCTTCGCGCGCAGCGGACTGCGCAAGCTGCGGGTCGAAAAGCTCAAGCCTCGTCAGCTTGATGAACTGTGTGATCGGTTCAATGTCACTGCGGTCTGAGCGCTGCTGTTGCCGGGCTTTCAATCAAACCCGCGCCATCGAATCCAAAGCCCGTGCAATGCGATGCTTCGCCAACGTCGTTCGCGGGACCTTGCCGCTGAACCAAGTGCGCACGTCTTCTTCCAAACCCAGCCCATGCATGTAGTTGTAGAGCGCTTTCTTCAGCGCCACGCCCAGCACGTCGTGGTTCACGCCGGTGGGGTCGATGAAGGCGATATCGTTGCGAGCGAAAGTGCCTGCCGGTAACGGCTGCAAGGTGACGCCGTAGTCGGCTGGGTTCATGCCCACGGGTGAATGCACGGTGCAGGCGAAACGGTGAAAAAAGCCGGACTGTATGCAGCCTGCTTCGAACAACTGGCGCACGTATTCCAAAGCGTCTACCGTGTCTTGCACGGTTTGCGTGGGGAAGCCGGGCGGCCGGTGCGCACCTTGTGTTGGTCCAGTCTGCCCACTGAACCCAGCATCCGCATTGCCAACTGCGTTCCCCCCATTTCCATGCTGAACACCGCCACTGGC
>JANPNT010000090.1:0-1957 GCA_031427655.1 Burkholderiales bacterium | reverse complement strand
CGGCGAGCAAAGCTTATTGGGTTTTAAACACGTTGGCGGGCGCTTAAACGTTGTGGCGGTCGTCCGGCACGGCGCACACCTTTATCTCGCTGCGGCCCATGTTGCCAGTTATCAAACATAAGCCGCCGTGGTCGCTGAACGGTGCGGCAGCGGTGCGCACGATGGTGTCGTCGCCGCTTTGGGCTGGCAAAGTCTTCCAAACCAAGTGGTCGCCAGCGCGCTCGGGCACGGTGCCGTAGGCCGCAATTCCGCTGGCCGCCACGGCCATCACATCACTGTGCATGTGGCCGTTGTCCAGCAACTCACGGATCACAAAGCCCGGCCCGCCCGCGTCTTGAAATTGGTTCACGTCAGCGCTGCCGTTTGGATACACACGCGACAACAATGGCGTGGCATGCGACAGGTCAGAAAAGTCGGTCCAGTCAATGCTGATGCCTGCCGCGCGAGCCACGGCCACCCAGTGAATGAGGTGATTGGTCGAGCCGCCGGTGGCCAGCAAAGCCACCATGGCGTTGACGATGACGCGCTCGTCCACCAAGCGGCCAATCGGGGTGAAGCGGCCCTTTTGAGTGATGGCCAAAACGCTGCGCACTGCTTCGCGGGTCAGCGCCTCGCGCAGGTCGGCATGCGGGTGGATAAAGGCGGCGCCCGGCACATGCAAACCCATGGCTTCCAACAGCATTTGATTGCTGTTGGCGGTGCCGTAAAAGGTGCAAGTGCCTGCACCGTGGTATGCGGCCGATTCGGCTTGCAGCAACTCTTCACGGCCCACCAAGCCTTGCGCAAATTGCTCGCGCACTTCGGCTTTGGCGTTGTTGGACAAGCCGGTGCTCATGGGCCCGGCGGGCACAAACACGCAGGGCAAATGGCCAAAGTGCAGTGCGCCAATCAGAAGGCCGGGCACGATCTTGTCGCACACGCCCAGCAGCAAGGCGGCGTCGAACACGTCGTGTGTCAATGCCACGGCGGTGCTCATGGCGATGGTGTCGCGCGAGAACAGGCTCAGCTCCATGCCGGGCAGGCCCTGCGTCACGCCGTCGCACATGGCAGGCACGCCGCCGGCCACTTGCACGGTGGCGCCGAGCTTGCGCGCCTCGTCGCGGATGATGCTGGGGAAAGATTCGTAAGGCTGGTGCGCCGACAACATGTCGTTGTAGGACGTGACTACACCGATGTGAGGTGCGCGCTCAGCGACCACCCGAAATTTGTCGTTGGCCGGCATGGCCGCAAAAGCGTGCGCCACGTTGGCGCAGCCCATGCGGTCGGAGCCCCGAGGACGGTGTGTCGCAGCATCCACGCGCTTCAAATACGCGGCGCGGTTGACCGCGCTGCGCTCGGTAATGCGCTGAGTGACTTCGAGTACGGCTGTTTTCATCGGGCTGACCTGTTTATGGAACTCAATTCATGTAACTCAAGATGCAATTATTGAGTAACTAAGTTACAGCGTCAACCCCGCAAGATCTGGCGCTTCGACCAGCCGCCCCGACCCGCCCTTACTGCAAACGCATCTCCACGCGATGTGAATCTTTCGGGTCGGTGCCGCCGGTGGTTTCAACTGGCTTGCTCATTTGCAAACGGTCTGGCGACACGCCGTTGGCCTCAAGCGCGTGACGCACCGCCAGCGCACGTTGCTTCGCCAATTCGGCGTTCTTTGCGGCACCGCCGCTGGCGTCGTGATAGCCCGAAATCTGCACCGAGGTGACCGTGCTGGCGCGCGCTGCATCTGCAAGGCGAGCCAGCTTCGCGCTGGCATCGGCGGGCAAATCAGCGGATCCAACAGCAAAGTACAGGATCTCAGCGACGGTTGCGGTTTCGGTTACGGTTGCTGCAAGAGGCGGAGTCAGCGTCGGATCCACGGCCGCCGACAGCATGGCGTTGACCACCGCCGCAGGCGAAATGGCGGGCGCGACGACGGTCTTTGGTTTGCTGAACACGGCCAGTGCAATTACACCTGCGA
>JANPNT010000089.1:0-10297 GCA_031427655.1 Burkholderiales bacterium | reverse complement strand
CGGCGTGGCGGCCGCATTGAACGCACAGCTGTGTTGTAAATCCTCGCAATACCTTCGGGTCTCGCTGCGGTTCACTTCTTGCCCTGCACTCAAATCAATTCGTCAGCTTCCGCCCACGCTCCTAGGTCGCCAACGTGCGCTTCAACTCCCCCGACGCGATCAACTTTTTCAAGTCATCCGCCCCACCCACCAGCACGCCTTTGACAAACACCATGGGAAAGGTCGGCCAGCCTGTCCACATCTTCAGCGCGTTGCGTTGACGCCATTGGCTGAGGTAGCTGCCGTACTCCAGGTAGTGGTGGGCCACGTCTGCAGCGTCGAGCGCCTTGCGGGCGCGCTTGCAAAAGGGGTTGGTGGCCATGCCGACCACCAAGACGGCATTGGACGCCACGGCAGATTGCACGTTTTGCACCACGTCCACATGCGCGTTGGCCACCTGATCGGCAATGGCGGGATGGATGCGTGAAGGGTCTAGGGTGTGACGGGGCATGGCGTGTTCCTCGGGGTAAGTGAAGGATGAGTTGGTTTCAGCGACGCAGACCAGTGCTGCTTTCGTTGCAGCCTTTTTTGCGAGTTTGCTTTGATTCGGTTTGCAGAGGTGGTTTGCAGAGGTGATTTGCAGAGGTGACCTGCAGAGAAGTGCATGAAATTCTGCGAGATGGAAAGCAGCTTTGATGGCGGACAAATGCGGTCTCAAACCGCCAACACGCCACGCTGAAAATCGGCGACTGCTTGATGCAACTCAGCGACGGTGTTCATGACAAATGGGCCGTGTTGGGCGATGGGCTCGTTGAGTGGTTGCCCGGCCACCAGCAGCACGCGTGCGGTGGTTGAGACTGCTGTCAACGTCACGCCATCCGCCTCATGGTCGTTGCTCAAGATCGCCATGCGCTCTGAATCAACGCGGCTGAGGTCTGCGTGGCCCACATCCACTGCGCCGCCAAAAACGTAGATGAAGGCGTTGTGCGTGGCGGGTACGGGCAAATGAAAAATCGCGCTCGGTGGCAGGGTGATGTCGAGCACCAAAGCTTCGGTGGTGGGCCGCGTAACCGCACCCGTCAGACCGTGCGTGACGCCTGCAATCACGCGCACTTTCGTTGGCGGCAGCGCGCCGTTGGCGACATCGAACTCAGGCACCTTGGCAGGTGGCACGTCGCGGTACAGCGGCGCGCACATTTTGTCTTTGGCGGCCAGGTTCACCCACAACTGGAAGCCCGCCATGCGGCCTTCTTGCTGCTCTGGCATCTCGGAATGAATGATGCCGCGCCCGGCGGTCATCCATTGCACGCTGCCCGGCTCCAACAGGCCGACGTTGCCCACGCTGTCTTGGTGGCGCATGCGGCCTTCCAACATGATGGTGACGGTCTCGAAGCCTCGGTGCGGGTGGCTCGGGAAGCCGCCGATGTAGTCGCTGGCGGCATCGCTGCCGAAAGCATCCAGCATCAAAAAGGGGTCGAGGCGGCGTTGCAGCGGCTGCGTCAACACGCGGGTCAGCTTAACGCCGTCGCCGTCTGAGGTGGGCTGGCCGCGCACGATGCGTTCAACGCGGCGCGATGTGTTGGGGGTGGCTTCGACGGTACGGTGCGGCATGAAAATCCTGATTGGTATTTGTTCATCAAATGAGGTCAAAGACTTGAATCTCCAGACCTTTGCTGACACACCCTGGTCTCGGGTGGTACTGCCATGCCGATTTTCCCAATCCAAGGATCGTTCCATGAAACTTTAGTTCGCCCCCGGCGCGTGTTCTCTGTATCCCCACATCGCCCTGAAGGAAGCAGGCATCGCGTTGGTGGGCGACACCTTCAGCGTCGCCGACGCTTACCTTTTTCACGACAGCCCCTTGGAGCAAACACGTCGGCCTGGACATCTCGGGCGTAACGAATCTCACCGCCTTCTTGGGTCGGGTGGCGGCACGATCCGCGGTTCAAGCGGCGATGCGCGCCGAAAACCTCATCAAGTAAACCCGGGCCGTTCAAGTCGCTTTGCCGCCCGCCGATGCGGGCGGCTTGAACACCGCTTCGCACGCTGCGCGCTGTGTGTCCTGTGCCGGCAAGCCCTTGCAAATCTCAGTCATCTGAGTTTGCAAACGCTGCACCACCGCAGCATGCTTTTTGTCTTTGTTCCAGCTTTGAAGTTGCGTGCCCACACGCTGCAAAGAGCGCGCGCTGCGCTCAAAAAACGCATCGGGTTGTGCAGCCGCTTCGGTGAAAAGCTGCTGCACCGTTTTCTCGATGCGCGCTTCATCTTGCGGTGCCAGCTCGACCAAAGTCTTGACATAACTCGCACCCCATTGCAAACGCGTGGCGGGCCCCTCGCTTTTTGTGAAGGCCGACTCTGACCAGCGCAGAGCTTCAACGGCGTCGCCGCGTTTTTTTGCATTGCTGGCCAAGCCTGACATCAAGTAATAAGGCGAATGGCTTTTGCCGAGGTTGCGCTCCAACAAAGCGGTGGACTCCGCCAGCAAGCCCGCTTGCTCCAACACATCGGCCGCGCTGGTGATGACGGCTTGGCGTTCGTAGCCGTCGGTGATGCCGCGGTCGGCAGCGGCCACGTGCGCGCGAACTTCGGCTTGCAGCGCTTCGGGAATGGCTGGCTTTGCGTCTTCAACGCCGTCAATTTTTGCCAGCTCGACGCGCGCGCTCAATGCCGTCAAGCGGTCGGCGCGGGACAAGGTGGTGTCCGCTTCCAGTGCCTTCAAGGCGGTGTTGAAGCTGCCGACCAAGGCCGTGCGTTCGGTGGATTTCGGTGCGCTCAAGCCGCGCACCACCTCGGCAGCGCTGTGGGTGAGCACGTCCATTTGCGAGCGCGAGGCGACGGGGTCGGCCAGCAACTTCATCACGCGTTCACGATGCTGGCTTTGCGGCGGTGCCGACTTCTCGGAAGACGAAACAGCAGAAGCCAGCGACTTCAACAACAAGCGCGTGGCCGTGTCAGATTCACTGGCCGGACACGCCTGCGCAAGCTGTTTCAACAAGGCGGGCAATTGCGCTTGGTTCACCACCTGTTGCTCATCGGTTTCCCACGAATAAAACGCCAGCAGCTTCCAATCGTTGACGCTGAGCTGTGTTGCCGTGGACGGTTCCTGCGCGGCCGCCAACACCGCTTTGACCGATCGCTGTGCATTCATGCCCAGCGTCAAGAGTTGCGTGTACTGCGCCGCGTCCACCTCGCCCGGCAAGCGCGTCAACTCCACGCCTTCAGCGTTGAACAGCACGGTGGTTGGATAGCCGCGCACCTTGAAGCGCGTGCCCAACTTTTGCGCGCCGGGGCTGTCGCCGTCGATGTAAACCGCCACAAACGCCTTTGATCGCGCGATGAAATCCTGCCGATTGAACAGCGTGGCTTTCAACTGATTGCAAGGCGGACACCATGCCGCGCCCCAGTAAACAAAGACAGGTTTGTTTTGGGTTCGCGCGGTGGCGAAGGCCGCATCCACGTCGGCGTCGCTCGCAGCGTGTCGCCATGCGATGCCGTCAGCGGCGTGAGCACTTGAAGCAACGGCGGCCGCAGAGGCTGAGGCGGGGTTTACCGCTGTTGGCGCTGGCCTGCTGCAAGCGGCTAGCGTCAACGCGGTAAACAACAAAACAGACAGTGACTTCAATCGCATGGCGCAGGCTCCTCAGGGGGGTCGTTGCGCACAGTGTCGCCCAACGCACTTTGCGCGTCTTCGCTGCGCCAGCCCGCCATCGGTGTGGCGCGGGCCAGCGCCATCCACAAGCCGAAGGGCAGGGTCATGGCGCGTTGCGGTGCAGCGCGCGCGACCTCCAAGCCGTCAGGGCCGGCCAGCATCACACCAAATTCCAGCGGGATCTCGTCGGGCTGCGCAATGCCGCGCTTCAACACATACCAACACTCGCTGCTCAGCTGTAAATACGCCGCGCGCTTGCCCTGCACGCGCAAGTCACTCAGCACATCGGCGCGGTTGACCTTGATCTCGTGGACGACCGGTTGCAGGTAAGCCTCTACGGTGGTGTGGCGCACCGAAAACACATCGGGCATCGACATCACCCATGCGTCATCCACCTTGGCGCGCAAGCTCAAACCGCGCCACGCCAAGCGGCCCGAGCGTGTCATCTGTAACGCCACGCGTGCCACCAAATCTTCATGCGCATCGCGACTGCGGCGGTTGCGCTGCAAGGTCTCGGCCAACACTTGAATGCCTGCGTCGGTCACGCGCAGGGTCTCGTGGCCACCGTCGCTGCGCACGCGTGCCAACCAGCCAGCGGCCAGCAATTCGACCTCCACCATGTCTTGGCAAGGCCAGCCCGCCGAGCGCCACACCTCGCGCAATCGGCGGAGATGGATGGCTTGCGGTTTGAAAGGTGTGGGGGCTTCCGGCATCGCGTGAGCTTAGAGCGTCACAAGCTCATGGCGTGAGCCACTGCGTCGGCGTGCGCTGCTAACGGACTCAATCTGCAACTACCGTTTGGTTGCGCCACTTTTGAACGTCACCTCTGCCTTGTGCACTTTCAGAACAAACGGGCGCTGGCGGGCACAGTGCGTTCTTGGGCGAAGGTGCGAGATCGTCATGTTGGCCACGAGAACTGACTTTTATTTTTGAACACTGATTCCGTGTTGCGGATGGTCTGTGAATCTCTGCGCCAACTTTTTCGCTACGATTTCGCACTTGACTTCAGTTTCCCCATCATGAACTTGCATTCCAAATTCGCTGCCGTTGCTGTGGCGCTTCTGTCGAGTGCGGCACTCGCCGCCGACGAGCCCAAATTGCTCAACATTTACAACTGGTCGGACTACATCGCCGAAGACACGATCAAGAACTTTGAGAAAGAAACAGGCATCAAGGTCAATTACGACAACTACGACACCAATGAGATCTTGCATGCCAAGTTGGTGGCGGGCAAAACCGGCTACGACATCGTGGTGCCGGGTGCGCACTTTGCCAAGATGCAAATCGAAGGGGGCTTGTTGCAAAAGCTCGACCGAAGCAAGCTCAGCAATTGGGCTAATTTGGACAAAGGCCTGCTCGACGCTTTGGGCTCGGTAGACGCTGGCAATCAGTATTTGGTGAACTGGTTGTGGGGCTACGTGACGGTGGGCATCCACACCGCCAAAGTGAAGGCGGCGCTGGGCGATTTAGCGATGCCCGCGAATGCTTGGAGCTTGCTGTTCGATCCCAAGTACGCCGCCAAACTGAAAAGCTGCGGCATCAGTTTTCTCGACTCGGCTTCCGAAGTGCTTCCCGTGGCCATGCTGTATGCGGGCAAACCGGCCTACAGCAAAGTGGCTGCCGATTACGACGCCGCGGCCACGTTGCTGAAGGGCGTGCGGCCCTTCGTCACGCGCTTTTCCTCGTCTGGCTACATCAACGATTTGGCAGCAGGGCAGGTCTGTGTGGTGATGGGCTTTTCGGGCGACATCAACATAGCCCGAGCTCGAGCCATCGAACTAAACCCCAAAGCGGCACCGGTCATTGAAGCCCTGGTTCCCATTGGCGGGGCCACGCTGTTTTTCGACAGCATGGCCATCCCCAAAGACGCCAGGCACGTGGCCAATGCGCACCGCTTCATCGATTACATCTTGCGCCCCGAAGTGCACGCCAGCTTGACCAACAAAGTGTTTTACGCGAATCCGAACGCTGCTGCGCTCAAGTTCGTGAAGAAGGAGGTGGCCGACAACAAAACCATCTTCTTGAGCGACGCCGACAAAAAGCGCTTCACGCCACCTGATGCGCTGCCGCCAGACATCAGGCGCGTGCAAACGCGCGCGTTTACTAACTTCAAGTCAGGCAAGTGATCGACCCGCTTGCGGCGGGCTCAACGACCCGCCCGCGGCAGGCTCAAATCACTTTTTCTTTGGGTCGACCTGATTGCCGATCACGCCGCCCACAGCCGCTCCGCCGACGGTGCCCGCTGCACCGCCTCCAAGAATGGCACCTGCTGCACCGCCTATGACGGCACCCGTGGCGGTGTTCTTGTCTCGTTGCGACATGTTGCCGCAAGCGGTCATGGTGAAGGTGAGGGCCAGCGTGGCGAGTACGGCAGTGCTGCGTTTTTCGAAATGAGTAAGCATGACTAATTCTCCGGGGTTAATGTTGATATATCGCTTATCGCTGTGCGTCAAAGCGATGTCTGTGCGTTGACCCACACAGGCTTATTTCAGTTTATACAAATAACGAAGTTGCACAAAGTTTTCGCCCGGGTTGGGCTGCTTGATGCCTGCGTTTGAAAAGTGCTCAAAGCGCAGCGACAGTTCGTGTGCACGCGTCAATCCAAATGACCTGCCCACCGCCAAATGGTCGCCAAAATTGAAGCGGGTAGAAAAGCGTTTGCGGTCGGTTTGATAGGCCACGGTCGTTAACGTGGCACCAATGCCAGCCTCGCCAAACCACGGTGATGTGCCTTGACCCGGCCGCCAGCGGAACACCGGAATCACACCCAGCTGAACCAGCCCTGCAGTGCGCCGCACGTCGGCCGACGGGTAAGACCACTGCGACACCGACGCCTCCCAATAGCCGCCGATGCGCGCACTGCCCAGATGAAATTCGCGGCCCCAATGCCAATTCAAACCAGCGGTCGCACCGTAGGTGGTGTCGGCCGCCCCAAGTTGCGCAAAAGCCGCGTCTGGGGCGAAGAAAGCGGAGTCTTGTGCAGCAAAGGTACCGCCCGTTAAAAGCTCCAAAAGCAAGGCGGTTAAGGGAATGGTGTGAGGTCTCAACATGGTTTAACTTTGAACAACGCGGCGTGCTGCGACTGTCTGTTAGCGCACACCGGGGGCTTCCAAAAAGCGCCTTTCTGTGTAGGCCAACATGCCTCAACGCGCGAGCATCGGGTAGGCTCTGCGCTCCCGTGATTTGCACCGTTTCTGATGAATCCAACTGACCCCACCGTGGGTGACGTCACCACCATCGACCTCACCATGACGGCGGAAGACGCCACCGTTCACGACACGCTGTGTGTATTGCAAGCGCCCAGCGGCATGCAAAGGGTTTCAGACCTCATCACCGCAGTGGGCGGGCGCACGGCGCGGGGCACCGCGTTCAACCCGATGGAAGTCAAGCGCGTGATGGAGCGCCTGGTGGCCGCAGGACATGCGCAGCGCGACCCCCAAGGCCGCATGAAGGCCACCTTGCCGCACGGGGCCGGGCGCTTTCGCAGCATCATGCTTGACACCGCACGCGGTGCCGCCTGGTTTGAGGCCTGGCGCAAGTTGAACGACTTCGACCGCGCCTATTCGCTGGGTTTTCAAGAAGAAGAACAGCTCAGCGCCGCCATGCGCCTGGTGCTGTTTGGTGGGCGCAAGCTGAGTCACATCAAGCGCTTGGGCGAGCTGGCCTACAGCTTCACGCATTTGTGGATGGGTGCCTTGCAACAAGCCGTGCTCCAGCCCTTTGATGACGTGCTGTACAGCCGCTTGGACCCGGCGCTGCAAACCGAGTTGGCCGAGCGCTTGGTGACGCTGCCCAGTGGCTTCTCTGAAGTGGGCGTGCGGTCTTTGGAAAACTGGTTGCTGCGGGCTTATTCAGACCCCAGCACAGCGCCCCTTGTGACGGGTTTGCTGCGCCTGCGTTTGTCTGAAACCCTGCTGCTCCGCGACCAAGCCGACAAGGCGCGGGCCATGCTGGCCGACCTCGGCGGTGGCAGCATCGATCTGCAGCGCACACTGTTCAACATCGCAGCAGGTCAGTGGTCTGACGGCGCGGCGCAATTTGAAGTGGCCGCCAAGCAAGCAGGCACGCAGTTGGGGCGGCGCAGGTATTTGGCTTCGCCTTCGATGTCGTGGCTGTACGTGATGGCGTTGTTAGCGCAGAGCACGCCTGCCTCTTGGGCCAAAGCGCGCAAGTTTGTGGTGAGCGAAGCGGGCTTGTCGCCGAGCAAAGCCGCGCCCGGCAAACGCGATGCCGACCCCTACAGTTTTTGGGGCGTTTGGATCGACGCCATCGACCAGCGCATGGGCGACGCACCCAAAGCGCCGCAGCGTTTTTGTTTGGCGCAGCGTGAGCATTCGGGCTTGCAGTCGCTCCAGTATTTGCACCACTTGATGCTCGCGGCTTGGCTGCGCATCGAGGTTACCGATTCCGCTGAGCTGCGCGCTCATGCACAGCGCGTGGCTGCCGACTTTGAGGCCGCTGAGTTGACGTGGCTGGCCCGCATGACGCGCCGTTCTGCAGCCAGTTTGCTCAACGAAGCGCCGCTGCCCGCCGACGCCAGCCTGCCGTTTTTCGTGGGCGAACAACAAGACAGTTGGCGCGACGCGCTGGCCGCTATCCTGGCCCTGGACGACGACGGAAGTGCAGTCGCCAAAAACAAAGAAGGCGCGTTGCCCGACCGTTTGATTTGGGTGGTCAGCGCGGGCCTGGACGGCCGCATCACCCACCTGGAGCCGATGGAACAGAAGGCCGGTGTGCGCGGCTTGGGCAAACCCAAACCGGTGAGCTTGGCCACACTGCTCAAGCGCAAAGACCTGGCCACGCACGACGCCGCGCTGCTGCGCTCGGTGGAGCGTGACGACTACGGCGCGCGCATGTCGCTGGACATCGCGACGGCCGCATCGGCGCTGGTGCGCCACCCGCACGTGGCCTGGGAGCGCGACCCGACTTTATTTATCGAGGTGACTGAGTCGCTGCCCGCGCTCGAAATCATGACGCAGGGCGACCACATCACTTTCCGCTTGCTTGACCCGGTGCGCACCGACAAGCACAAAGCGGACGAAGCCAACGACGACTATCTGCCGCAAAAGTGGCGTTTGCAACGCCAGCGCCTGCGCAACATCATGCTGTTGGCTGACGACAAAACCCATGCGCGTTTGGTCCGCTTGTCACCGGCGCAATTGCGCGTGGCCGAATTGGTGTCGCAGGGTTGGAAAGTGCCGGTGGCGGCGCGCGCTGAGTTGGACGCCGCGCTGCGCGTGTTGGCCGCTCACTTTGCGGTGGCCAGTGACGCCGACGCCGGCCACGAAGTAGAGCCCAGCACCGTGCTGCGCGCCGAACTGACGCCGCATGGCAGCGGCTTGACGGTGAATTTGCTGGCCGCGCCGTTCGGCGACTTCGGCCCGCGCATGGCCCCAGGCATCGGCCGCGAACGGGTGACCACGGTGCATCAAGGCGTCACGCTGTCGACCAGGCGCAACCTCAAAGGCGAACAACTGGGCGTGCAAGGCTTGTTGGACGCGCTGGATTTTCTAGACGATGTGGCCCACGACTGGCTGCTCGACGACCCGCAGCAAGCGTTGATGGCGGTGGAAAGTTTGAGCCAACTCAGCGCCACCATCGTCACCGAATGGCCCAAGGGCAAGCCCATGAAAGTGCGCAGCGTGCCCGATGCGTCGGTGACGTTGAAAGCGTCGAGCAAAGGCGATTGGTTGGAACTGGAAGGCGAGCTGTTGCTCGACGGCGGCGAGGTGCTCAAGCTCAAGCAATTGCTGGACTTGGCGCGCACCAGCCGCAGCCGCTACATCGCTTTGGGCGAGGGCGATTTTTTGGCGCTGAGCGACGCCTTGCGCCAGCAGTTGGCCGACCTTGCAGCATTGGCGCAAAACACCAAAAGCGGCCAGCGTTTGTCGGGCGTGGCCGCGCTGGCGTGGGAGGCCAGCGGCCACAGCCTGGCGCTGGAAGGCGACACCGCTTGGCGCAAACGCAGTCAGGCGTGGGCGCAGGCGCAAGAGCAAATTTTTGAAGTGCCCGCCGGTTTGGCCGCCGAGTTGCGCGACTACCAATTGGAAGGCTATCGCTGGCTTATGCGATTGGCACACAGCGGCTTCGGCGCGGTCTTGGCCGACGACATGGGCCTGGGCAAAACCGTGCAAACCTTGTCGATGTTGCTGCACCGAGCCGACGGCGGCCCGGCCTTGGTGGTGGCACCCACCTCGGTGTGCGGCAACTGGATGTTGGAAGTGGCGCGCTTTGCGCCGGGCTTGCAGGTGTCGTTGTACGGCGAAGGCATCGCGACCGACGTGGAGCCCGAAGATGAGGTTTCAGAGCTTGCTGAAACATCGGGTGCTGAAGCGGTTTCCGACACCACACCCGACGCCACACCCGACAACGCCCGCCGCGCCGCGCGACGCCGCCAAGTGCGCGCGCTGGGCCCACGCGATGTGTTGATTTGTTCTTATGCGCTGCTGCAAATTGACGGCGATATTTTGTGCGCGCCGCAGTGGCACACCGCCGTGCTCGACGAAGCACAGGCCATCAAAAACCCGACTACACGCCGCGCCAAGGCTGCCTTGGCCGTCGAGGCCGATTTCCGTTTGGCGCTGACCGGCACGCCGATCGAAAACCGGCTTGGCGAGCTGTGGTCGATCATGGGTTTTTGCAACCCGGGACTGCTCGGCAGCGCCGAAC
>JANPNT010000088.1:0-2003 GCA_031427655.1 Burkholderiales bacterium | reverse complement strand
GTCGCAAACTGATCTCTCAGTGGTGACGGATTGTTTGTGTGATGGGGACAGGAGAGGAGCGGAGAGGACAGGAGAGGAAAAGAGCCAACGACAGGGCCGTTTTGAACCGTGTGCTGACGGCACACATCGGCCGGACAGACTCACAACCGAGCTGCGCGAATCGACGCGCTTTAGGCGACAACCGGCGCTGAATATGCATCAATCTCTCGGCTCCGTCCTGCTGCTCGAATACCGCCCTCGGGTGCTCGCTTGCTGCTTTTGCGGTTTGAAGCCCTGCACGGCCGCGAAATTGCGCGGCGCACGGGGTTGGCGGTGGGCAACGTCACGCGTGAATTGACCAAGCTGGCGAAGGCGGGTTTGCTCAACCGCGAAAAGCGCGGCAACCAGCAGGTTTACAGCGCCAACACAGCGCCAACGCGGCGGGGCCTGTTTTTTCCAGAGCTGGCCAGCATCTTGCTCAAAACCTCACAACCTAGTTGCTGCCCGGAAACCGGTGTTGCAAGGCCGGCACCAACCGCCGCGACAAGTTTTCGTCGAGCAGCAACTTCACGCTGCTGCGGCCAGCCGAACCCCATGCGACTCACAGTCGGCAGCGTAGGCAAGACAGCGGCGAATGTCTTCGGCTGTCAGCTCGGGATAGTCCGCCACGATCTGATCAATCGTTTGCCCCATGGCCAACCAGCCGAGAACGTCGCATACGCTGATGCGCAGGTCTCGCACGCACGCACGCACGGACGGCCACCACGCCGCAGCGGGTCGGTGGTAACGGCGTTGTGTTGAGTCGTCATGAACAAATGCTCCCGCATTCAGTGCTGTGCGACAACCGGGAAACGGCCACCGGTTTCAACGGCACATCCGGCTCACTGGCAAATTGCTTGCAAGAGCGCAGCATCCAAATCGCCGATCAATGAAACGCGTGGCGCTTGCATCACGCCCAGCGTAAAACTCTCACCACCGCGCAATTTGTTCTTGAATGATTCGACGGTGCAGGCCGTGGCGCGCACCGCCCGCCCCAGCTTGCGACTCACGGGCTTGAAAGCAGCATTCAACTTGAGTTCCGAGAATCGGCCCAACACCAGCAAATCCAGGTCGCTCGTTGCCCCTGCCGCGCCGCGTGCGACCGAACTGAAGATAACGGCCACGTCCACACACGCCAGCCCCGACAACGCCTCGCGCAGTGTGCGTACCAGCGCGCTGTCTTGTTGCATCAGCGTCACCAATGGAGCCAACGCAGGGTCGGTGCTGGCGTAGTAGCGCGGCAGCCCGTCTTGCTGTCGCCGCGTCACCAAGCTGGAGGCAGTCCAACGCTTGAGCAGCCGCGCCACGCCGCCCAGGTCCAGGCCAGCCTCGCCAGCCAATTCACGATGACCAAACCCGCGCTCTGGTTCGGCAAACAGCACACGTAAAGCGCGCAAGCGGCCGACGCTGCCGAACACTTCGACCAAGGTGGATTCGTTCATTGGGTGGGCGATGACGATCTAGCTACGACGTAGAGATATTGACTACGGTGTAGATCGATTCACTACGGTATGGGCAATTTGTCATCGATTGGTTTGACGGCGACCGTGAGGGTGGTTTCAGCAGGTCCGGTGGTTGAGCGCGTGGACTCTTGCTGCTGGGTGAAACAACTTACTTTCGATGGGCTGCGCAACTTGACATTGGATCTTGGGTGCACAACTGGATTGGGAATTGCCCGAGCGGTGTGATCGGCAGGCGCTAATTGGTGAACACCGTGAGGTTTCGCGATCGGCTGCTGACGACCCGTTGCCGACGGCCGCTGACAAGAATTCGTCACCGCGAAGCGGACGATCGGCACGACTAATGCAAGGCTCAACTTGCCTCTGGCAATGGTCCCATTTCTGTCCATGCCAACGAACTTGGCACCCAGTCGATGAGTTTTCCAATCTTGGCCACGAACCCTTGCGCGTCAAGAAAGTAGTTTGGGTACGCACGCTTCATGGCCTCAATGGATCCTGCTGCGACCAAAACTACGTCGATCGGTG
>JANPNT010000087.1:0-3007 GCA_031427655.1 Burkholderiales bacterium | reverse complement strand
GCTGGCGCTGTTCACCGCTTTCCCAATATTTGCGCGCTTCCAGGTGGCTCTGCAGCAGTACTTTTTGTTGAGTCGTAGTGCGATGACACCTCAGCACCGCTGAACAGCGCATGGTCGGTGCGCATGTTTTTAGCGGCCACGAAGCGGTGCACTCGTCCTGCATGCGGCGTGAAGTGATCGTCTTCGGCACACAAGCGCGCCTCAATCGCGTGGCCGCTGAAGCGCACCTCATGTTGTTGCAAAGGCAGCGCCTCGCCACGTGCCACGCGCAGTTGCCACGCCACCAAATCGAGGCCGGTGACGGCTTCGGTCACCGGGTGCTCCACCTGCAGGCGGGTGTTCATTTCCATCAAATAGAAGTCCCGGCCCTCCAATAAAAACTCCACCGTGCCCGCGCCCACGTAGCCCGCGGCCTGCGCGATGCGAACGGCGGCGTCGCACAGTTGGGCACGCAGGGCCTCGTCAACAGCCGGGCTCGGCGACTCTTCAATCAATTTTTGATGGCGCCGCTGCACCGAGCAATCGCGCTCACCCAAGTGGATGCAGTGACCGTGCGTGTCGGCAAACACTTGCACTTCTACGTGACGTGGCTGGCGCAAGGCGCGTTCGATCAACAGCTCGCCGTTCCCAAAAGAGGAGATGGCTTCGGAGCGAGCGCTGTTCAGCGCCGCCTCCAATGGGTCGGCTGCCTCAACCCATCGCATGCCGCGCCCGCCGCCACCTGCGATGGCCTTGACCATCAACGGAAAGCCGATGCCTGTTGCCTCGGCGGTGAAGCGTTCCAAACTCTGGTCGCTGCCTTGATAGCCTGGCAAGCGTGGCACCTGCAATGCATCGGCCAACTTTTTGGCGGCCGACTTGCTGCCCACTGCGTGGATGGCTGCGGCGGGCGGGCCCACCCAAACCAAGCCTGCGTCCACCACGGCTTGTGCAAAGTTGGCGTTTTCGCTCAAGAAGCCGTAGCCGGGGTGGACCGCGTCTGCGCCGGTGGCAAGTGCTGCCTTGATGATTTTGCTGATCGACAAGTAGCTCTCGGCGCTGGTGTTGCCGCCCAGCGCATACGCAACGGTGGCTTCGCCAACATGCAAGCCCTGCGCATCAGCGTCGGAGTAAACCGCCACTGTCTCAACGCCCATGGCCTTGGCCGTGCGAAAAATTCGCCGGGCTATCTCGCCCCGGTTGGCCACCAACAGGCGCTTCATGCGGCCCACCTGGCTGCGCGCTTCCGAGCGAATGCGTTGATGCCCTCGGGCGCTTCTGAGCCGCGCAGTGACGTGGCAAAGGCCGCCGCTGCCGCAGCACGGATGTCGGGCGCGGCGGTGAACGGCGACATCAGTTTTTTGGTGGCGGCCACGGCTTGTGGTGCCGATGATTTCAAGCCGTGAACGAGTGTGTCGGTGGCTTTGAACAATTCGGCCTCGTCGCCCTCAACGCACTGATCGACCAGACCCAAGGCATGCGCCTGAGCAGCGTTCAATTTCTGGCCTTGCAGCATGAACTGCCGCGCCAAGCGATCACCCAAACGTCGCCACACGAAGGGCGCAATTTGCGCGGGCACCAAACCCAAAGTGACCTCGGGCGCGGCGAAAGCAGAGCGCTGGGTCGCCACGCAAAAGTCGGCGCAACACACCAAGCCCAGCCCGCCGCCCATCGCTGGGCCGTCAACAGCGGCGATCAAGATTTGGGGCAGGGCGGTCAAGGCGTGCAGCAGGTCACCGAAGCGCTGACTCATCGCCAACAGGGGATCGACTTCACCCTGCGCCAGAGGCTGCCCGATCAACATGCTGAAGCCGCCCAGGCTGGCGCCTGCGCAGAACGAACCGCCCCTGCCGGTCAGCACGATGAAGCGCAGGCCTGCGTCGCTGGACGCTGCTTGACACGCATCGAGCAGTGCTTCAACGCTGGCTTCGGTCAACGCGTTGCGCGTGGCCGGGCTGTTCAACACCCAGCGCTCGATGTCGCCTGTGCGTGTGCACAGCAAAGCGCCCGTCTTTACTTCGCACTGGGCCGCTTCAGCGTCCGTCACTTGGGAAGCAGACGCTTCAGCGTCCATCACTTGGGAAGGAGACGCTTCAGCGTCCATCACTTAGAAATGGGACGCTTCAGCGTCCCCATGGCCTTGGCAATGATGCCCATCATCACTTCGTCTGCACCGCCGCCGATGGACGCCAAGCGGCCGTCGCGGTACATGCGCGACACGCGGTTGTCGAGTGTGAAACCCATGCCGCCCCAAAACTGCAAACAGCCGTCGGGCACAGTGCGCAGCAAGCGTCCGGCCTTGAGTTTGGCCATGCTGGCCAGCTCGTTCACGTCTTGTCCGGCCACGTACAAATCGCAGGCGCGGTAGGTCAGGGCGCGCAGGCATTCGACCTCGGTTTTCAGCTCGGCCAGCGTGAACTGCACCCACTGCTGATCGGCCACATGCGCGCCGAACAACTTGCGTTCTTGGGCATACGCCACCGTCAAGTCGATGCAGCTCATCAAGCCCTGAATGGCATTGGCCGCAGCCCACAGGCGTTCCTCTTGGAACTGCATCATTTGGTACATGAAGCCTTGGCCTTCCGCTCCCAGAAGGTTGCGCTGTGGCACGCGCACTTCGTCGAAGTAAATCAAACCGGTGTCGCTGGCGTTCATGCCGATCTTGCGGATTTTTTTTGCTTTCTCTATGCCTTTGCTGTCCATGGGCACCATGATCAAACTTTTGTTCTTGTGTGCCGATCCTTCACCAGTGTTCACCAACATGCACATCCAGTCGGCCTGCAAGCTGTTGGTGATCCACATTTTTTGGCCCGTGATCACATAGTCGCCGCCGTCTTTGCGGGCATGGCTTTTGATGCTGGCCACGTCAGACCCTGCGCCCGGTTCTGACACGCCAATGCAGCCCACCATGTCGCCGCTGATGGCCGGGGCCAAAAATTCGCGGCGCAGTTCGTCGCTGCCGAAACGCGCCAGCGCCGGCGTGGCCATGTCGGTCTGCACGCCAATGGCCATCGGCAGGCCGCCGCAG
>JANPNT010000086.1:0-2363 GCA_031427655.1 Burkholderiales bacterium | reverse complement strand
TACGCGGCTTGGAAATGAACTGCCCCAGAGCCGACATTCGCGAACGACTGCGATTGGCCGGAACCGCCGATTCGCTGTCGATCCGGACTGTGGCCATCCGATCGGACTTGCGATGAACGTCAGGCTTTCGAGGCAGCCTTTTCACCAGCTCGACCCGTCAGCGAGAAACGCATTCGCACATGGGACGCGCGTCAAGCACGCCTGCGATGCCTTCGTTCTGTCAGTGCTGTGAGAAAGCGGGCGCGCCGGCGGCAAGCTTTGCGAGGGCAAGATCAAATTTTCCGAATGGTGCGTACTCAATTGTTGGATCAGGCGCCCCGCACACGTGGGGTAACCTCTGCGGAACAGTCCACTCCTGAAGGATCATCCACGTGAGCAAATCCACCCTCGACTCGATCAAGCACCGCGTTTCAGCCAATGCCTTCGACGCCAGTCGCCCCCTGTCCCGGGCCGAAATCGAAGACTTGGTCGAATTTGCGCTTGACGCTCCCTCGTCGTTTAACCTACAGCACACGCGTTTCATCGCCGTCGTCGACGCGAAACAGAAAGAAAAGCTCAAGGAGCTAAGCTGGAATCAGGCCAAGGTCAGCGATGCCGCCGTCACATTCATCATCTTGGGCGACACCTTGGCCCACGAGAAGCTGCCGGACTTGATGGGCCGTGCGGTGAAGGCAGGCATGCTCGATCAGACCGTGGCGGACTGGTTCATCAACGGTGCCAGCGGCTTCTACTGCAACTACGACAACGAGCGCTTGGTGCGCGACGAGGTGATCCGCAGCGCCAGCTTTGCCGCGATGAACCTGATGTTGGCTGCCGACGCCAAGGGGCTGGCCAGCGGGCCGATGATCGGATTTGACAGCGTCGGCGTGCAGAAGGCGTTCAACATTCCCGAACGCTACGTGCCCGTGCTGACCTTGGCGGTCGGCTATGCCAAGGAGGGCAACTGGCCTCGCAAGCCGCGCCTGAGCGTTGCCGAGACGCTGGCCTTCGACGAAGGCAAGACGTTCTGAGACCGGTGCTGCTGCGGTGGCCGCTGGCAATGCACCGACATCCAGGGCCAGCGCCCGGCGCGAACCTGGCGCTGCGCATGATGGGCGTCAGCGCCAGTCGCTGCGGGGGTTCTGACTTTTCTCGTCTACTTATGACTTTTCACTCTATCTTCTGAGCCACCATCTGCACACCTGCCGCAGCGGCTTGCTCATCGGCGTGATAACTCGACCGCACCATGGCACCGACAGTGGCTTTGGCGAAACCCATTTTTTTGGCCTCAACTTCGAACATCTTGAAGGTGTCAGGGTGAACGTAGCGGCGCACCGGCAGATGGTGTCCGCTGGGGGCAAGGTACTGGCCGATGGTGAGCATGTCGATGTTGTGCTCACGCATGTCGCGCATGACTTGCAAGATTTCTTCGTCAGTCTCACCTAAGCCCACCATCACGCCGCTTTTGGTGGGCACGCCGGGTGCAAACTCCTTGAAGCGCTTGAGCAAGTTGAGGCTGTATTGATAGTCCGACCCCGGGCGCGCTTCTTTGTACAAACGCGGCGTGGTTTCCAGGTTGTGGTTCATCACGTCGGGTGGTGCGGCTTTCAGAATCTCCAGCGCGCGGTCCATGCGGCCGCGAAAGTCGGGTGTCAAAATTTCAATGCGGGTGTTCGGTGACAACTCGCGCGTGCGCTGAATGCATTCGACAAAATGCGCCGCGCCGCCGTCGCGCAGGTCGTCGCGGTCCACGCTGGTGATCACCACATAGTTGAGCTTGAGCGCGGCAATGGTTTTGGCCATGTTCAGCGGCTCGTCGGCGTCCAGCGGGTCGGGGCGGCCGTGGCCCACATCGCAAAACGGGCAACGCCGGGTGCACTTGTCGCCCATGATCATGAATGTGGCCGTGCCTTTGCCGAAGCATTCACCGATGTTGGGGCACGAGGCTTCCTCGCACACGGTGTGCAATTTGTGCTCGCGCAAAATGCTTTTGATTTCATAAAAGCGCGTGCTCGGCGAGCCCGCTTTCACGCGGATCCAGTCGGGCTTTTTCAGCACCTCGGCCGGAACGATCTTGATCGGAATGCGCGAGGTTTTGGCCTGCGACTTTTGCTTCACGCTTGCGTCGTAGGCTGGCGCGGTCGCTGGTGTGGTCGCTGCTGAGGTTTCAAGCGTGCTCATGGGCAATGGCGGGACAAACCCGCGCGTAGTTAAAACGAGAGCTAAAGGCTGAGGTAGCTGACCAGTTTGGAGCCGAGCACCTTGCTCACCTCGTCACACGCCACCCGAACGCCGATTGTAGAAAGGTCCACCGTTTGCAGCCCGGCATAGCCGCAGGGGTTGATGCCAGAGAAGGGTTGCAGGTCCATCGCCACATTCAAGGC
>JANPNT010000085.1:0-6157 GCA_031427655.1 Burkholderiales bacterium | reverse complement strand
GGCGAAAAACACATGAAGTTGAATGTCAAACACGCAGGCACCCTGCGCGACGCGATTTGGTTCGGCCACAGCGAACCGCTGCCCAGCGCCGTGAGCCTGGCGTACCGGCTGAGCGTGGACGAGTACAACGGTCGCCAGCGCGTGCAGATGATTGTGGAAAGTGCCAAATAGGGCTGAGCCAGAGTGTCTCGATTCCAGCGCGCAACATCCTTGCTGCCCACTGGCGCAAAGCTGCCCGCCTAAAATGCATCGGTGAACATCCTCAACGCCGATCTGCACTGCCACTCCGTCATCTCTGACGGCACCCTTCCGCCCGAAGCCTTGGCCGCGCGCGCCAAAGCCAATGATGTGGAGCTGTGGGCGTTGACCGATCACGATGAAGTCGGCGGCCAAAAGCGCGCGCTAGACGCGGCGATGCACGTCGGCCTGCCCTACCTCACGGGCACCGAAATTTCGGTCACCTTTGCGGGCGTCACGGTGCACATTGTGGGTTTGGGGTTTGACGCCGACAGCCCCGTGTTGCAAGCCGGTTTGGAAAGCACGCGCAGTGGCCGCGACTTGCGTGCCCGCGAAATGGGCGACGGCTTGGCCAAGGTCGGCATCAAAGGCGCTTACGAAGGCGCGCTGCGGTACGTCAGCAACCCGTCGCTGATTTCGCGCACTCACTTCGCGCGTTTCTTGGTTGACAGCGGCGTGTGCTCAGACACACACGAGGTGTTTCGTAAGTTTTTGGTAGAGGGCCGGCCCGGCTTTGTGGAGCACCGCTGGGCTGCTTTGGGCGATGCTGTTCACTGGATCACCGCTGCGGGCGGCGTGGCCGTGATCGCGCACCCGGGTCGTTACAAATTCACTGCCAACGAGGAGTACGCGCTGTTCACCGAATTCATGGCTCACGGTGGACGCGGCGTCGAGGTCATCACCGGCAGCCACAACAATGCTGACTTTGTGCGCTACACCGATGTGGCACTTGAATTCGGTCTGCTCGCCTCGCGCGGCAGTGACTTCCACAGCCCCGCCGAAAGCCGCATCGATCTGGGCAGTTTGCCCGTGTTGCCCGGCAAATTAACGCCGGTTTGGGAAGCCTTGGCGGACCGCATTACCTATCCCGCTTGAGCGCTCAGGCCAAGCCCGGCTGCTGTTCAGCAGCAGCACGATCACAATCAGGTCGTGCCTAAATCGATCGCCATTCACCCCGACAACCCGCAGCACCGCTTGCTGCTGCAAGCCGCCGCCGTGCTGCACGACGGCGGCATTGCTGCCGTGCCCACCGACTCCAGCTACGCCTTGGTGTGTCGCTTGGACGACAAAGCCGCCGCTGAAAAACTGCGCCGCCTTCGCGGAGTGGACGACAAACACCTCCTTACCTTGCTGTGCCGCGACTTGAGTGAAGTGGCGGCCTATGCACGCATCGACAACAAACAATACCGTTTGCTCAAACTGGGCACGCCGGGCCCGTTCACCTTCATTTTGGAAGCCACCAAAGAAGTGCCGCGCCGGGTGTCGCACCCCTCGCGCCGCACCATCGGCTTGCGTGTGCCCGACCACACCATGCTGCAAGAACTGCTGACAGTGTTTGGCCAGCCGCTGCTCAGCACCACTCTGATTGCACCGGGCGAAACACAGCCGATGAACGACCCCGACGAGATTCGGGAGCGCTTCAAAGGGCAGCTTCAAGCCGTGGTCGATGCAGGTGCTTGCGCCATGCAACCCACTACCGTGGTGGACTTGTGCGGCGACGAACCGGTGATCGTTCGCGTGGGGCGCGGCGACCCGGCGCTGCTGGGTTTGACGGTTCAGGACTGAGGCGGTCGCAACGCTGCGACCACGCGCTGCGTGCTGAAGCCGATTTGCGGCTGTCCTCGCACCACGATCACCGGCGTGCCCGGAGCCAAAAGATCTCGGTACTGCGCGGCGCAAGCGGCGTCGCGTTCCACGAAGCACTCTGAGAACGGGATTTTTTGCTCGATGAACCACGCACGTGCCTTGGCGCAATAAACGCAGGTCACCGACGAAATCATTTGGATGTCACCAGGCTTCGCATTCGACGCTGCCTCGCTGCCCAGTTGGCGTGCCGACCAAAGCTGCAAGCCCTGCGCGCCGCCCCAGACCGCCAGCAGCAGCAGCGCCAGTGAGGCAAAGCGGCGCAGCAAGGCTTGGTTCATGCCGCTTGCCTCAAGCGCCGACCGAGATGGCCGCGGTGACAACGATCTCAATTCGGTACCCCGGCTTGGCCAGCGCCGCTTGCACCGTGGCTCGCGGCGGCGTGTCGCCCAAGGCCACCCAATCATCCCAAACCGAATTCATCCCGGCAAAGTCAGCCAAATCGGCCAGGAAAATTTGCGTCATGAGGATGTGCGCTTTGTCGGTGCCCGCCTCATGCAACAGCTTGTCGATCTTGGCCAGCACCTGCGCCGTTTGACCTTCAATGTTCTGCGTCAGATCGTCGGCCACCTGGCCTGCCAAGTACACCGTGTTGTTGAAAACGGCCATCTCTGAAAGGCGGTCACCGACATGGAAACGTTTCAGACCTTGCATTACTTTTTCCCCTGATGTCGGGTGTGTTTGCTTTGACGAGTCGGCTGCGGTTTGATTGCGGCGTTGGCCTTTTGGCCGAGGCGACTCTCAGAACCGTTCAACAACTTCTTGATGTTGGCACTGTGCCGCCACACCAACAACGCGCCCATCAAAGCTATCGCCCACACGACCGTGCTGCCGCCCCAGATCAGCACTTGGTAGAACGGCGCAAACAAGGCGGAAACGATGGACGCCAGCGATGAATAGCGGAAAAAGAAGGCCACGATCACCCACGTGGCCAAGGTCGCCAGACCGAGCAAAGGATTGAAGCCAAACAACACGCCCGCCGCTGTGGCCACACCTTTACCGCCTTCAAACTTCAAAAACACAGGCCACAAATGGCCGAGGAAGGCGGCCAAGCCAACGAGCGCCATCGTGCCCTCTTCCAAACCGTACTGCGCGCCAAACTGCAACACCGCCCACACCGGAACAAAGCCTTTCAGCGCATCGAGCAGCAAGGTCAAAACGGCTGCCAGCTTGTTGCCCGAGCGCAGCACATTCGTGGCACCTGGGTTGCCCGATCCGTAGCTGCGCGGGTCGTTCAAACCCATCACGCGGCTGATGATGACGGCGAAGGACAGCGAGCCCAGCAAGTAGGCGGCCAAAGTGGCCAAAGCGGGGGCGGTAGTTTGCATGCGCGGGTTCAGTTAAATGGGCTCGAAAACTAGCGCTGTGAAGTCTTGCCACCGGGCGGCGGTGGTGCCCCGCCGATGGCGCATTGCACAGGCCGCGCGCCGAGCAGAGTGACCAGGACTTTGGGGTCCACGCCCAGCAAGTAACCACGTTGTCCGCCGTTGATGAAGATCAGCGGCAGCTCCAGCACCGTGCTTTCCACATACACCGGCATCGCTTTCTTGGTGCCAAACGGCGAGGTGCCGCCCACCATGTAGCCGCTGTGGCGCTGGGCCACGTCGGGTTTGCAGTTCTGCACTTTCTTGGCACCAATTTGCCGAGCCAAGTTTTTGGTGCTGACTTGGCAGTCGCCGTGCATCAGCACGATCAGGGGCTGCGCGGCGTCGTCTTCCATCACCAAAGTTTTCACAACTTGGTGTTCGCTGACATCGAGTTGGCGCGCCGACTCCGTCGTGCCGCCGTTCTCTACGTAGTCGTAAAAGTGCTGGCTGTAAATCACCGCGCGACGCTTCAGCAATTGCGTCGCCGGGGTTTCACTCGCGTGGTCTTTCTTGCTCATGGCGCGGCGTTGCGACTCATTGCGCCGGGTCGCGAAACTTCCACCGCACGGCGTCAATCTCGGCCAGCAATTCCGGCGGCAGCGTGGTGCCCCAAGCGTCGATGTTTTCGTCGAGCTGCGCCTTTGTGGTGACGCCGATGATGGTGCTGGCCACACGCCAGTTGGTGTAGCAAAACGCCAGTGCCAGGGCGGTAGGTGTCAGGCCGTGCTTGCGCGCCAAAGCGTTGTACAAACGCCCGGCTTCGAATGCTTCAGGTCGGTTCCAGCGTTGGACTTTGAAGGCCTCAAAAAGCGTCAAGCGGCCGACGGCTTTGCCACTGTCTTTGTTCCCAGGACTGTCGTATTTGCCGGTGAGCACGCCAAAGCCCAAAGGCGAATACGCCAGCAGCGACACGCCTTCGCGGTGCAAGGTTTCGTCCAGTCCGTTATCGACCGTGCGGTTCACCAAGGCATACGGGTTTTGCGTGCTGACGATGCGCGGCAGGCCGTGTTGCTCGGCCAATTTCACAAACTCGCTGACGCCCCAGGGCGTTTCGTTGGACAAACCAATGTGGCGCACCTTGCCCGCTTTCACCAAGCCGCCCAGGGCTTCCAGTTGCGCGTGGATGGAGGTGAAGGTTTTGTCCTTGCTGGGGTCGAAATACAGCGGCCCAAAACACGGCGCGTTGCGGTTCGGCCAGTGAATTTGGTAGAGGTCAATTACATCAGTCTGTAGACGCTTCAGGCTGGCGTCACAAGCTTGCACGAACTCGTCGGGTGTGACGTTGGCGCTGCCGTTTCGCACCCAGTCCATATTGCGCGAAGGCCCGGCCACTTTGGTTGCCAGCACCACCTTGTTGCGCACGCCGGGGCGGCTGGCAAACCAGCTGCCGATGATCGATTCAGTTGCGCCATAAGTTTCACGGCGCGCCGGTACGGCGTACATCTCGGCGGTGTCGATGAAGTTGACGCCGCGCGCCAGCGAGTGGTCGAGCAGCGCGTGTGAGGCGGCCTCGGTCACCTGCTCACCAAAGGTCATGGTGCCAAGGCATATGGGGGCGACGCGCAAGTCGCTGCGGCCGAGTGGGACGGTGGGGAGTGTGCTCATGGGCGCAAGTTTAAGGCGCGCCCTCACAATCTGCGACGTGCAAACCGATCCGAGCTCCGCCGCCAATGCGCTTCTTCGCCGTGCCGTCGTGGTGGTACCCGTGTTGTTGTTGCATCTGATGCTGCTGTGGCTGCTGACACAAAGCCGCCCGCAACGTTCAGGTCTCAACGGCGCTCAGGCGACTCAGCCGATGCTGTTGCGCTGGATTGAACCTGCGGTCACTGCGCTGCCCCAAATTTTGCGCAACCAAGAGCCCACCCAAGCAGCGAGCCAGACTCCGCACCAGGTGCGATTGGCTATCACCAAGGCGGCCACGAACACGGCCCCGCCGACGCCATGGCCCCAAACAACCGGTACTTCTCCGCCCGCAGATGCGGCAGAGATATCGCCCGAGGCTGCTGCGGCGAACTTATCCCCACCCCCGCCCGCACCACTTGACTTGCGCTTGCCGCGTGGCACCGCTGTGGCACCTCCCGCACAAAGGCCTTCCAGTCTGGCCACGCAAGACGCCCGCGCCAACAGCGCGCGCCTGAGCTTCGGCGAGAAATTGGCCGACGCCATGGGCAGCGACGACCGCCTCACCGAAGAAGACTGGGGTGATGGCCGCATCCGGATTCGCCGCGGTGCGGACTGCGTCATTGCCCAGGAAAGCCGTGCGGGTCAGCTCGACCCAATGAGCCAAAGCACCCGGCCTGCGCCACGTGGCGTGAAGCCTTGCAAGTGACGTTCAGGCGCGCGTTTTACGAAGGCCCGCCAAGCTGCCAGCGATCAAAACGGCTGGAAAAAAGATGAAGGAATTCATCAGCGCGTCCAACATCGTCAAGCCAACGATCAAGGCCAAAACCAAAGGCATCCCATCAACGCGCCAAGCCGATGCCAGAGGCGCCCGCCACGCTTCACGCAGCGCCGGCCACAGCACGCAGCCGAAGCAAAGCGTCAGGCCGACCAAACCGTACTGACCGAGGAGCAGCATGGCCAGGCCCCAAGGACGGGTGTTTTTTTCGCGCCACCAGTCCCACTGACCGGAACCGATCAGCAAGTTCGCTTTGACCGCAGGCAGCAGCTTCTGGTCTTGGGAGATGCGCCATGTGAACGAGCCGCGGCCGACCACCCGAAAAGCGCTGACCACACGCTGCCCAAACTCGCTGCCCTTGCCGATTTGAGTGATCGGAATCACACCTGACACGTAAACGAGCGAAGTGACCAACAGGGCACCCGTCAGGCCAAAAGCCAGCAGGCGTGGCCTGATCAGGCGACTCACGCTCAGAACCGCAGCACCCGAAGCAGCCAGCAGCAGTGCACCC
>JANPNT010000084.1:0-2147 GCA_031427655.1 Burkholderiales bacterium | reverse complement strand
GACATGACGGCTAACGTTTGACATGAGGGGTGACCGAAAGGCGCAGCCTTTTGGGCATCCCCTCGATGGAAGGGTTAGGCGTCTCGGCGGTTCGCCGACTGCAGCCTCGCGCCAGGATGCCAGTGTCTCGCAGCGGCAAGCGGGTGACGGCTTTCGTGTTCATCCTTTGGCTTTCAATTCGTGGGACTTAGCGCTTGCTAGGAAGTACGGTAACGGGCCAGCCATGAAAGCTATAAAGATACTCCCCGCCTCCCTCGCGGTCTGTCAGCTTTGCTTGAATCTGAAACTGTGTGCCGACAGGGAAGTCGCGCGATAGCTTCTTTGAACACTCGACCTGCAACTTTGTCGAGAGACCTTGACCGGCGACTGGTCGTATGTGGATTTCACCGTGTAAGCCGGACGTGTTTGCCGCTCTGTAGCTTTCAACTACTAGCTGGCGATACGGTTCATCTTCTTTGGCCATTGCTCGTTCCCTGCTAGCGCGTTACCTCAACAGCTTCGTGAAAAGACGCCCAACGTGCAAGGTGAGGGGCGGACAAAAGGCGCAGCCTTTTGACCGTCCCCTCGACCGCAGGGTTAGGCCTTGGTGGACGACACCACGACCTTTGCAGTGGTACAGGCTGAGAAACGCGCTTTCTTACCGCGGCGATTGATGTGCTGCGACAGATACACGAGCGCGACCTCTCGCGGAGAGCAGCAGGGGGTACTTTCTTTTGCCAGAAGCTCGGTGCGCAAACGGAGGCTCGATTCTGAATGCCTTGCTTCGCCAGCGGCACTGATCGTACGCGAGCGGGAATTGTTCTTTCGCTGCAAAGTGCAAGTGGTGCGCCGGCCGGCAAAGCGCGGACGGCCCGCGCTGACCGTGACTTGAGACCCAGCGGTGGAGAAAGCACGAGAGTTCCTTCTGAAAGACTGCCTCGCGGCGAGGTTTTCTCGACGTAGCTCGTTGCTGACTTTGTATTCACGCTCTTTGGGCCTAACGTTTGACATGAGGGGTGCACAAAAGGCGCAGCCTTTTGGGCATCCCCTCGATGGAAGGGTTAGGCCGCAGTTTGAACGAAGGCACTTGGGTTCGCAACGAAATTTGCACTAACCCAGCCTAACTGAGGCTGGCTACGCCGGCCACAACGATTGCTACTGCCGCTTCTGACACTGAGCTCTTCTCTCGAACCAGTAAGCAATATTGCCCGCGATGACGATTGTTCCGGAGATAACGACCGAGGCTGCCGTAATTGCACTGGCGCCTACGATGAGCGCAATGCAGCCTTGATTTGCACATTGGTGAACGGCGGCCACTTGCACTTCTTGAAGAACCATGTGATTTGCGAAGACTTGGCACTCCTGGTCATAGACCTGTGTAGTTATCGGAACATACATGCAGGCTTGTAGAAGTGCGACTAGAGCAAAGAGGGCGAACTTCAAGGTGAGGTTCTTCGACACGGAATGCTACTTTGAGGCCTAACGTTTGACATGAGGGGTGCACAAAAGGCGCAGCCTTTTGGGCATCCCCTCGATGGAGAGGGTTAGGCGTCGTGGTATTCAAGGCGCCGGCGCCGGAATTGGCAAGATGCTCGATACGCGCCAGCCCTCAGCAGTTTTGACTAGGACCTGGTTCATCAAGAACCTCGTGGGCTGCGCGGGTTGGCCTGCTGCACCTATGGTGAACACGATGGGCACGAATACTTGAGCAGTGTCGGGGCCTAGCATCACCACTTTGAACGCGGCGGCTTCTGGCTCCAACTTCCATGTGCCTTGATAGAGCGTTTCAAATCGCTTTAGCGCGGCCTCTTTTCCCCAGATGGCGGTGCCCCGTGTAATCCACAGGAGGTTCGGAGAATCGTGCAATGTGTTTGACACCGCCTTCGGATCATGAGCATTTTGCGCTGCGACGAACGCATCAAACACTGTCTTGATGTCATCCTCATTGCCTGCGGTCGCGAATTGAGGCAACGCCAACAGCGCTGAAAGTAGCAAAGCAGACTTCTTCATGTTGTCTCTCCTATCAATTGCCGCCAGAAGGGAAGGCGCTGCGGCGACGCCTAACGTTTGACATGAGGGGTGCACAAAAGGCGCAGCCTTTTGGGCATCCCCTCGATGGAAGGGTTAGGCGTCGCTCGTTGTGCCTGCGCGCACCTGCCTGTCGCGTC
>JANPNT010000083.1:0-5509 GCA_031427655.1 Burkholderiales bacterium | reverse complement strand
GGCTTTTTCACCACCACCAGCAAAGGTCGCTCGTCCCACTTGGGGTGGAAGGCCGCAATGCAGGCCGCCATGGCCACGCCGGGGTGGGCCATGGCAATGTTTTCCAGGTCGATGGAGCCGATCCACTCGCCGCCTGACTTGATGACGTCTTTGCTGCGATCGGTGATGTGCATGTAGCCATCGGCGTCGATGGTGGCCACGTCGCCGGTGGGGAACCAGCCCGTGTTGTGGTGACCCGCAGCGGCAACCTCGTTTGGGTCATCAACCAGTGGATTTCCGCCCTCGCTCTTGAAGTAGCCCGACACGATCCACGGCCCGCGCACCAACAATTCGCCGCTGGCTTTGCCGTCCCACGCCAGCTCGCCACCGTCCTCACCGACGATCTTCATGTCCACGCCGTAAATGGCGTGGCCCTGCGTGGCTTGCACCGCACGTTGGCCTTCGGCGGACAAACCGGCGTGCTTGCTTTTGAGCGACGCCACCGTGCCCAGCGGGCTCATTTCGGTCATGCCCCAAGCGTGCAACACCTGCACGTTGTACTTTTCCTGAAACGCCAACATCATGGCCGGCGGGCAGGCTGAGCCGCCAATCACGGTGCGCCGCATGGTGCTGAATTTCAGCTTGTTTGATTCCACAAAACCCAGCAAGCCTTGCCACACGGTAGGCACCCCGGCCGACAGCGTCACGCCTTCGGTTTCAAACAATTCGTACAGCGATTTGCCGTCCAATCCCGGCCCTGGCAGCACCATCTTGGCACCCACCATGCAGCCCACATAAGGCAGGCCCCAGGCGTTGACATGAAACATGGGCACCACCGGCAGGATCACGTCGCGGGCTGAGCAATTCAACGCATCAGGCAGGCCCGCTGCAAAGGTGTGCAGCAGAGTCGAACGGTGGCTGTACAACACGCCTTTGGGGTTGCCGGTGGTGCCCGAGGTGTAGCAAAGCGACGAAGCGCGGTTTTCGTCGAACGCAGGCCAGTGGTAACGCGTCAGCGCGTGATCATCTTGCGCTTCCAGCAGGTCTTCAAAGCACAACAAGTTGGGCACCTTGCTGGCCGCAGGCATGTGTTCGCGGCTGGTCATGGCGATGAAATGTTTGATGGTTTTCACGCGCCCCGCAATGGCCTCGACCAGCGGCAAAAAGCTCATGTCGAAAAACAGGGCTTTATCTTCGGCGTGGTCGGCGATGTAGACCACTTGATCGGGGTGCAATCGCGGGTTCAAGGTGTGCAGCACCGCGCCCGAGCCCGACACCGCGTAATAAAGCTCCATGTGGCGGTGAGTGTTCCAAGCGAGCGTGGCAACACATTCGCCGTCTTTCACCCCCAGCGCGATCAAGGCCTTGGCCATGCGACGCGAGCGCACTGCCAATTCCCGGTAAGTCTCGCGGTGGATGTCACCTTCCACTCGGCGCGACACCACTTCCTGGTCTGCGTGGTGACGCTCGGCATGCACCAACAGCGACGAGATCAGCAGCGGCTGCTGCATCATCAATCCGTTCATCTTGACTCCTTGAAATTCGTTGATATTCCACTGCTCAGCATCCCCCACCAGCATACAGAGTGACGTCCATGGCCCCTTCCGAACAAACCCCGACCCTGCTCATCCACCGCGCCGACGCCGTGGCCAGCATGAATGACGCAGGCGACGAATGGCGTGACGCCAGCGTGCTGATCGAAGGTCATCGCATTGCCTGGGTGGGGCCTGCCGCCGAGCTGCCGCAGGGCGCTCGCGAAGCCGCCGATGAAGTCATCGACGCGCGCGGCCATGTGGTGGTGCCGGGTTTGGTGAACACCCATCACCACATGTTCCAGTCGCTCACGCGCGCGGTTCCGGCGGCGCAAAACGCCGAGCTGTTTGCTTGGCTGAAAGTGCTGTACCCGATCTGGTCACGGCTGACGCCCGAGATGATTCACGTGTCGACGCAAATCGCCATGGCCGAGTTGCTGATGTCGGGTTGCACCACCAGCTCTGACCACCTCTACATTTACCCAAACGGCGTGCGCTTGGACGACAGCATTGCAGCGGCGCAGGAAATTGGCATGCGCTTTCATGCCGCGCGGGGCAGCATGAGCGTGGGCGAAAGCGCAGGCGGCTTGCCGCCCGACCATCTGGTGGAGCTTGAGGCCGACATCCTCACCGACACCCAGCGCTTGATAGAGCGCTACAACGACAACGCCCGCCACAGCATGCTGCGCGTCGTGGCTGCCCCTTGCTCGCCGTTCAGCGTGAGCCGCGACCTCATGCGCGAATCGGCCTTGCTGGCGCGTTCCATGGGCGCGCGGCTGCACACCCATTTGGCCGAGAACGACCATGACGTCGCCTACAGCCTGCACCACTTCGGCATGACGCCGACCGATTACGCAGACTCGGTGGGTTGGCTTGGCCCCGATGTGTGGCACGCCCACTGCGTGAAGCTCGACGCACCAGGCATTGCCCGATTTGCCACCACCCGAACCGGCGTGGCGCACTGCCCGTGCAGCAACATGCGTTTGGCCTCGGGCATTGCGCCCGTTCGACGCATGCTCGACGCCGGTGTGCCCGTGGGTTTGGGTGTGGACGGCAGCGCCAGCAACGACGGCGCCCACATGCTGAACGAGGCGCGCCAGGCCTTGTTGCTGGCACGCGTGGGGCGTTCGTTGGAGCCGGGCGGTTGCGACTTCGGACCGTCAGAGATGACAGCGCGCGATGCGCTGACCTTGGCCACCCGAGGCGGCGCAGGCGTGCTCGGCCGCGACGACATCGGCGCGCTCGCACCCGGCATGTCGGCCGACGTGGCCCTGTTCGATGTGCGCAGCTTGGGCTTTGCAGGCGGCGCGGTTCACGATCCCGTCGCGGCACTCACTTTGTGTGCCAGCGCGCCCGCTGCTTACACAGTCGTCAACGGCCGCGTGGTGGTGCGCGCAGGCCGTCTCACATCGCTCGATTTGGGGCCCTTGGTTGAGCGACACAACCGCCTCGCACGGCAACTGGTTGTAAGCACATGAACTGCGAGATGCGGGCGGCTGTTCCGTCGTGAAACAAAAGATCCGGCAGGCACCCTGAAACTCACGGCGAGCCCTATCAGGGATGGCCCTAGTTTCGACCGAGCTTTGAGCCGACTACTGCCCAACACAAGCAGCTCGCACCGCTTGGCGGTAGAAGAAGTTGCCCCACCCACCAGGAGACAACAAGACGGCATTCCCTTCTCGCTCGATGAATCACGCCACCCTTTTGGCCTGCGCGCTTGCGCTCGGCGGCGTGACTTCTGCGCAAGCACAAAACGACGCCGATTTGCGTAACGACATCGCCACCCCAGGCGACATCACCACGCACGGCATGGGCTACAACAACCAGCGCTGCAGCCCACTGAAAAAATCAACAAGAGCAATGTCAGCAAGATGGTTCCGGTGTGGAACTACAGCCTGAACAACCTGCACGGCCAAGAGTCTCAGCCCCTCATTTTTGACCGCGTGATGTTTGTGACCACGCACACCGCCACCATCGCGATCAACCCGCTCACGGGCCGTCAAATTTGCAAGCAAGACTTGGAGTTTGCGTCTGACGTCTTCAAGATGGCTTGCTGCGGCTTGCTGAACCGCGGCCTGGCCATTTACAACAGCAAGGTGTACCGCGCCACGCTGGATGCGCACCTGATTGCCTATGACGCGAAACCCGGCAAGCAGCTCTGGAAATCGAACGCCGCCGACTACCAAGATGGCCATGCCATGACCTCCGCGCCGCTCATCGCCAACGGCGTGTTGATGACCGGCATAGCAGGCGGCGAGTACGGCACGCGCGGCTTCATCGACGGCTGGAACCCCGACACCGACCCCAAGATGTGGCGGTTCTACACCACCGCTGCCAGCACCGACAAAGGCGCCGACACCTGGCCCGGCGACACCGCCATGAAAGGCGGCGCACCGACTTGGCTCACCGGGATTTACGACGCCGACTTGGACTTGGTCTACTGGGGCTTCGGCAACGGCGGCCCATGGAATGCCGAGGTCCGCAAAGGCGACAACCTGCACATCAATTCGGTGCTCGCCATCAAACCCAAAACGGGCGAGTTGCAATGGCACTGCCAGTTTTCGCCGGATGCGGTGGTCGGCACGATGGAAGGCACCGTGCTCAACCTGTACCGCAGCGGTTTGCTCAGGCCACACATCGTCAGCGTGTCGCGCGGAAAGGAGGTGCTGGACATGCTGGAAAGTGGCAACCTGGACGCCACCTTGGTGCCCATTGACCGCTTTGACGCGTGGCGCGCCAAAAACCCAAACCATCAACTGCGACGCGAAAGCTATGTGCACCCGCTGTGCATCAACATCGGCTTCGTGGCGCGCTTTGATACACCCGAGGTATTGGCCGTCACCGACAAAGTCATCAACGCCGCTCGCGCCAGCGGCGAACTTCAACATTGGACGCTGGACGCTGGAGGCCGGTGCCACCTGGATCGAACCCAGCACGCCTCATGTTGGTGAGCTCCTTGGCTTTGCCGACTGGTCCCGCGAATGACATGCGAATGACACGCGAACAACATGCCAATGAGCCGCAGCGTCATGAATCACAGCAACCACAACTCACTGCCAATACAGCCGTTTTTTTCCACACCGGAACAGCGCTTGGCCTTGGCGCGCCAGCGCTACTTTGAAGAAGGTGTGAGACCTTCAGGCTTGGTCAGCGAGAGCGTCATTCAGTCGTGGTCGCGCTGCCTGCAGGCGCAACGTCGCCCTGGCGATGCAGTCATCTTTCCGATGGTCACCGCCAGCCGCACGCACTCGGCACTGACGCGCAGCCGCGTGCTGCTGGAGGCTGCCAGCAATGAGCTCAGGCAGCTCGCCAGCACCTTGGCAGGCACCTCCTGCACGCTGTTCCTGACCGACCCGCAAGGCGTGGTCGTGCACCACGCTTTTGCCGACTACAACGCCGATGAAGTGCTGCTGCCGTTGGCGCGCCGCGTGGGCTGCAACCTCAGCGAAGAGACCATCGGCACCAACGCCCCCGGTCTGACAGCGCACACCGGCGAGCCCAGCGTGGTGCTCGGTGCCGAGCATTTTTTTGGCGGCGTTCAGGTGATGCACTGCGCCGCCGCGCCGATCCGCGACATTCACGGCCGTTTGGATTTGACGCGGCTGCGGTGGTCGGCGTCTACGCCACAGCGATTGAAAACCATTTGCTGCGTGCGCAGTCGGCCGACCACATCGTCATTCAGCTGCAAACCTGGCCCGCGCTTTTGGGCACGCCGATGGAAGGCTTGGCCGGCATTGCACCCGACGATCGCATTGCGTGGATGAACCGGGCGGCCAGCCGCTTGCTCGGCTTGTCGGCAGGCGCAGCGTCGCTCAGCGCCTAAGCTACTTTGGCGCTAACACCTGCCCAATTGGCCGCCTGACCCGCAGCCATCAGCCCACCAGCCACCGCCTGCCCAGCGGCTTGCAGGTCTGGATGCTGCTGCGCATGCAAGCCCGTGACGGCGTGGCCGCACCGGTGTTCCACATGGCAGGGCGGCCGGTTGAAGAAAAACCCCG
>JANPNT010000082.1:0-2176 GCA_031427655.1 Burkholderiales bacterium | reverse complement strand
TCAGGTAGAGAGCATCGCGCTGCCCAAAGGCACGGCGGTGGAGCTCAAACCCGGTGGGCTGCACATCATGTTTGTGGGCCTCAAAGCACCGCTCAAAAACGGCGAGAAATTTCCGTTGAAGCTGACGTTTGAGAAGGCCGGTGAAGTGACCGTGACCGTGAATGTAGAAGCCGGCGGCGAGTTGAAGCACGACATGATGAAGCACTGAGCTGGCGAGTTCAAAGCCTTCAGCGCAGAGGAATGCAGAGAAACTCAGAGAAAGCAAACGCTTTTTCTATTCCCTCTCGTTTTTCCTCTGCGTTTCTCTGCAGCCTCTGCGCCTCTGCGGTGAGGTTTTGATTTTCTCGTCGGCGATTCACCTGGCCAGCGACTTCAAGGCCAGCTTGATGCCATCGCTCACGCCCACGTCGGCAGGCAGCGCCTTCAATGCGACGGCGGCTTCGCGGTCGCTGTAGCCCAGCGCCAGCAAGGCTTGCAGGATGTCGCTTTGTGCGCCCTGGGTGATGCTCACCGGCGCGCTCAGCGCGTCGCCCAATTTGCCTTTGAGTTCCAAGAGCAAACGCTCGGCGGTTTTCTTGCCGATGCCGGGCACCTTGGTCAAGCGCGCGCTGTCTTGCTGGGCCACCGCTTGGGCCAGCTCGTTCACGCTCAGGCCCGACAGGATGGACAGCGCCATGCGCGGCCCCACACCTGAAATCTTCACAAGCTTTTTGAAAGTCGCACGCTCTTCGTGCGTGAGGAAACCGAACAACACCTGCGCGTCTTCACGCACCACAAAGTGGGTCAGCAAGGTGACCTTCTCACCCAGGCCCGGCAGGTTGTAAAAGCTGCTCATGGGAACGTCGACTTCATAGCCAACACCGTTCACATCGATGAGCAATTGCGGCGGCGATTTTTCCGCGAGCAGGCCAGTGAGTCGTCCAATCATGGCCGGATTATCCGACGCTGACGAACTCGCTGAATCAGCGTCTGAACAGTCCCAGGCGCTGCGCTTCCAGCGCAGCTTCGGCGCGCGAGCTCACGTTGAGCTTGCGGTAAATCTGCTTCACATAGTCGGCGATGGTGTGGCGCGACAGGTTGAGTTGCACGCCAATCTCAGGCAGCGTGAAGCCTTTGGCCACGCGCAACAGCACTTCGCTTTCGCGCTCGGTCAACACCACGTGGGGAATGTTTTGTGGGCGTTCTTGCTGGCGCGATTGCGATGCAAAGTGTGAGATCACACGGCGCGCAATCGACGGCGACAAAGGCGGCTCGCCTGCGCTCATGCGCTTGAGTTGCTCGGCAATCAGCTCGCGCGCTTGCTCTTTCAGCAAGTAGCCAAAAGCACCGGCTTGCAGCGCAGGGAACAAATGGTCGTCGTCGTCGTGAATGGTCACGACCACCGACTGCGCATCGGGCTGGGTTTCGCGCAGTGCCGACACGACGTCCACACCCGATCCATCGGGCAGGCCCAAATCAACCAGGGCCAAATCGAACTTGACGGCACTGACCAGGGCCAACGCATCGTGAACGCGCGCGGCTTCGGAAATGAGTGCGTCGGGGAATACCGTCGTCACCAGGGCTTTCATCCAGGCGCGTATTTCCGGAAGGTCTTCGAGCAACAAAATATTCCGCATGGCAGCACCAACGAGGCAGCGCGGTAGAGCGCTTTTTTGACTCTAACGTGAGGTGGTGCCAGTGAAAGCTCGAACTAAAGGGGAAGCGTGAGCCTTATCACAGTGCCGTAGCCGGGGCCCGACTCGACCAAGCACTGGCCTTGCATTTGCTTGGCGCGGTGCTTCATGCTGGACATGCCGTGGCCGCGGTCCAGCTTGCCGTCCAACTCCAACGCAATGCCGCGGCCGTTGTCTTGCACCGTGACGCCGAAGTCACGTTCGTTCACCATCAAACGCACTTTGCAATGCGACGCGCCACTGTGTTTGATGATGTTGCTGACCGCCTCGCGCAAGATGCGCGTGGTTTGCACAAACACGCGGGCCGACAGCACTTGCTCGGTGTCTTCGGGCGGGCCGCGCCAGTCGGCTTCGATGCTGGCTTGACCCAAACGCGAAACCACTTCGGCGCGCCAGTCGGCCAGCGCATCGGCCAGGCGCACCGGCTTGCCAGTGAGGCCTTTCACCGACAGCCGCATCTCTTCCAACGCCTCGCGCGCCAAGGTCGAAATGCGTTCCGATTC
>JANPNT010000081.1:0-1600 GCA_031427655.1 Burkholderiales bacterium | reverse complement strand
ATCAAACACCGGAAGGTGCTTCATGATCCGGTCAAATCTGTTGGGGTAATGGTGGGTCGAGTAGGACTCGAACCTACGACCTCACGCTTATCAGGCGTGCGCTCTAACCACCTGAGCCAAGCTCACCCAGCAGGCCACCTTGCTCGGCATCACCAAATCCGATTTCATCAAGGACGCCATCAAACGTGTGCTGGGAATCAAGAACCCCGCCACCCTGCTCAGGCAGGTGCGCAGCGCCGGCAAGATGGGCCGGCCGCACGCTTCGGCCAATGTTTCGGCAACGATGAAGTCGCGTTTGCGTGCGAAACGTCCTGATTGACGCCGGCCCGCTGGTTGCGCTGTTTGCCACCGATGATGCCCATCACGCCCGTTACGACCGGCTCGTCAGCGATGCCTCAGCAGAGGGCTTACGACTCGTCACCACCTGGCCGTGCATCGTCGAGGCCTCCCATATCCTCGACACGCCGTGGCGGTTCGAATTGCTGCACTGGGTCGAGCAAGGCGGCGTGCAGGTGTTCCCGTTTGACCCGTCGCATCTGGCGGTGATGCTGCCGTGGATGCGCCGCTACACCGGGAAAGCCAAGCGTGACATGGACCTCGCGGACGCCTCGCTGCTTTGGCTTGCGTCCGAGACTGGTTTGCGCGAGATCATGACCATTGATGTGAAGGACTTTGCGCGCTACCGGCTGCCCGGTGGCGCGGCCTTGACGCTGCTTTAAACGGCCATCACCGCCACCGGCCATGTCCGTCCTCGAAGCCTATCGCCGCGCGGTCATCAGCCAGTTGCAACCGGCGATGTTGTTGCTTGCCATCGTCGCTCACCAATTCGCTCGGCGCCCTCTTCTGGTTCGTGTTGTTGGCGCTACCGACCTTGGTTCTGTGGTTCGTGCCCTTTGTCGGATTGTTGATCCCGCTGTTGTTGCTCGGCCGGCTCAATGCGCGGGTGCTGCGTTACGACGCGCTGGCTGAACACGCCAGCGCTGAGGAACTGCGGCGGCTGGCCGCTGCGCCGGGGCTGCGTTGGGGCTGGCTCGGTTTTCTGGGCGCGCTGATGAACCTGATGCCGTTTCTCTGGTTCTTTTCGACCACCCTCACCGGGCTGGCCTTCATTCACACGGCTCTTGATGGGTTGAACACTGAACGTGCGCCTTCTCTGATCGTGAAGTGATATCGATGGAAACCGTTGGTGCGAGCGGATCACAGACGCCTTCTTCGAGGTGGTCACATTTTGTCACCGCCTCTTATCGCAGCACCATCGCACGTCATGTGACGAGCCGCTCCAGCTCGCACCACGAAGCGCGTAACGGAATCGAACCCGACACCGGGTCCGCGTGCGAGGTGTCGATCACCTGGTTGAGGTTGGCGGCCAGCGGCGTAGCGGCACCCGCGACGACGCCTGCGATTGCTCCCGCATTGGCTGCGTAGGGACTGCCCGCCGGCCCTTCGACCCACCAGCCGTGCTGGGCACACACGGTGCCGGGGGTCAGGTCGCGCGAGAACTTGGCGCGTGCCACAGCGCTGCCCACCACAGTGCGAATCCGTACCCACTCGCCATCGGCGATGCCGCGCGCTGCCGCCGTCTCGTGCGCCACTTCGACCA
>JANPNT010000080.1:0-1631 GCA_031427655.1 Burkholderiales bacterium | reverse complement strand
ATATTCAGAGCTTCAGACAGCGCACGTCTTTGCATGTGGCCACCTATGCCAACGCGCTGCAGCGCAGCATAGATCGGTCCTTATCCTCCACCTATGCGCTGGCGGCCCTGATTCAACAAGGCAACGGCAGCATGCGTGATTTCGACGCCGTCGCCAGCAAAATGCTGTCGTTCTATCCCGGTGCATCTGCCCTGCAACTGGCGCCTGGCGGCATTATCCAGAGCATCGCGCCACTGGCCGGCAGCGAGCAGGCCATTGGTCACAATCTGTTGCAAGACCCGACGCGCTCCAAGGCGGCCTTTCTCGCCCTGTACAGCGGCAAGCTCACCCTGGACGGCCCGTTCAATCTGGTCCAGGGCGGACTGGGTGCAGTCGGACGCCTGCCCGTTTTTCTTGATGATGCCAAGGGGCACCCATCCTTCTGGGGTTTCACCAGTGTCCTGATCCGCTTCCCCAGAGCGCTTGAAGTCGCCGGCTTGCCTGACTTGTCGGCGCAAGGCCTGAGCTGGGAGCTTTGGCGCAGCCACCCGGATACCGGACAAAAACAGATCATCTCTGCCTTCGTCCCCACCGCCCTGACTGATCCTGTGGAGCACACCGTAAAAGTGCCCAACGCGACCTGGATTCTGAGCGTTGCGCCCAACAAAGGCTGGAGCCATCCCCTAAGACTCTCGCTGCGCGCTGCACTGGGCTTGCTCTTTGGTCTGCTACTGGGCTACGTCGCCAAGCTGCTGTTCAAATCCAAAGCGCACGAAAAAGAACTCCAGGAGCAGGTCACAAAGCGCACCGCAGAGGTCCGCGCACGCGAGGCTGACTTGAACCATGCCCAGTCCATGACCCGGGTCGGCAGTTGGGTGCTGGACTTGGCGAAGAACGCGTTTCGCGGGTCTACGGAACTCGCGCGCATCTATGGGGTGACTGCGGGCGTCCCGCTCAGCTATGCCCTGTTTTTGCAACGCGTCCATAGCGAGGACCGGGAGACGGTAGATCGAGCATGGCAGATGGCGCTTCAGGGTGCGCCGTATGACATCGAGTACCGCATTCTGCTGGGCAGCGAGACGCGCTGGGTGCATAGTTACGCCGAGCTGACGTTTGATGTGGACAAAAAACTGTCCGGGGCCTTGGGCACGGTACAGGACATCACCGAGAAAAAGCGCGCCGAGGAGGAACTTCAGCGCCATGTCGTGCAACTCCAAGTCGCGTTCATGAGCACCGTCAAGCTGGCGACAACCTTGAGCGAGCTGCGCGACCCGTACCGGGCCGGGCACGAGCGACGGGTGGGCGAGCTGGCCGCTGCGATCGGTGCCGAGCTTGGTTTTGACGCGCAGCGGATCGAAGGCCTGCGCGTGACAGGTTATCTGCACGACATCGGCACCATCGCCGCTCCGGCGGAGATTTTGTGCAAACCCAGCAAACTCAGCCCGATTGAGTTCGAGTTGATCCGTCAGCACTCACAAGTGAGTTATGACGTGCTGAAGAAAGTCCAGTTCCCGTGGGCAGTGGCCGAAATCGCACTCCAGCACCACGAACGCATGGATGGCAGCGGCTACCCGCAAGGTCTCCAGGGCGAGACGATCCTGCTGGAGGCGCGCATCATCGCCGTGGCCGACGTAGTCGAGGCCATGTGTTCA
>JANPNT010000079.1:0-1662 GCA_031427655.1 Burkholderiales bacterium | reverse complement strand
ATTCCTGGTGATGCCGGATGCTTGGGTCCAATGGGCCACGCCAGACCGCCATCCTGTGAAGCAATTTCAAGCCGCGCCGAGGCCGCTCCCAAAACCGCGCCCAGCGCAGAACGCACCAGCCAGTGGGTGTTGTTCTTCTCGCTTAAATGGGCGGCCACGACGTGCTGCAAACGGCTGGTATCGAGGCTCGCCAACAATGCCGCGGAGGAATCGTTGTTCAGATGGCCAAGCGGCCCGCCAACGCGCTTCTTGAGCGATGCCGAATAGGGACCGTCGGCGAGCATATCGGAATCGTGATTGCATTCGAGGATCAGCGCGTCGCAACCGCTGAGTTGTATTTCGATATGTGGCGTGATGTGCCCGGCGTCGGTGAGCAGACCGAGCCGGCGCACACCGTCGGAGAACACGAACTGGCAGGGCTCGCGCGCGTCGTGCGGCACCGTGTACGGATGCACCGCAATGCCGTCGATTGAAAAGTCTTCGCGACTGCTGAAGCGGCGGCACTGCGGGAGGCGCTGCGTTTGCGCCGCACCAAGTGCAGCGTGCGTTCCACTCGTGAGCCAGACCGGAATGTCGTATTTGCGCGCCAACGGGCCGACGCCATCAACGTGATCGCCGTGCTCGTGGGTGACCAGAATGGCGCGAAGATTTTGCGCCGCACGACCGAGGCGCGCCAGTCGGCGCTCGGTTTCCTTCAACGTGAAACCGCAATCCACCAGGATCGTGGTCTGCCCGCATTCGACCAATAGCCCGTTGCCACGGCTGCCACTGCCGAGCAGTGCAAAGCGCAGCTGGCCGGCGCCGCAGCGCAGTGCTTGTAGCACGTCGGCGGTCAGGGAACGCCTGCCTTTCAGCGAAGCTGCAAGTGGAGGAGATTCAACAGGCGCATTCCAGTCTTTGACTGCTCCCTTTCGCCCTTGATGTTCAGGATGATCAGGATCACATCGGCGCCGGTCGCCTTGAGTTTGATCTGGAAGCGATCGTTTTTGGCTTCTGCCTTGTCATCTTTCGCGCTGCCAATCGCCCAGGAGAACAGACCGCCAGAATTCTCTTTGGCGTCCTTGTCCTGGTAGCGCACATAGAAAAGGCCAGCACTGAGATCACGATCCTCGATGGTCACGCCGGAACGGTCCAGCACCTGCGTCACACGCCGCCAGGCGCTATCGAGGTCTTCCTGCGGCAGGGATAGCGTGTCTTTGATCAATTGGGCGCGCTCAGTGTTGCCCGCGGCAAGCTGGCTCTTGGTCTGTTGCTCGTTCAGGCCGAAGTCAACCATGAGCTTGCCAAGTATTTCGGCCTCCATCGCGGGATCGGCGGCGCGCGGTTGCCAGGCCGTTTCGATATAATTTACACCCCCGCCGCTCGTTACCACTTCCTCCATCGCCTGATGACTGACATACACCTCGCTCGTGCCGGGCGCACGTCCGCGCTCAACGCGCGCCCGGTATTTATCGCGCAGACCGGTGGAATGCAGTTTGCCAGCCAGACTACCCAATAGTCCCCCGCCCATCTTCACCGGCCGGTCGATCCAGTCGGTTTCAAGCAGACCGGCCGCAGCATTATCGACCGTGAGCTTCATGTTATTGCGGAGGAAGTAATCACGCGTTTTGAGTAACACGCGTGTGGCGTCGTCCTGCACCACCAGCCAGCGCAGCGAACCAT
>JANPNT010000078.1:0-4147 GCA_031427655.1 Burkholderiales bacterium | reverse complement strand
CGCACCGCTGGTGAGCTTTTGCATCCCCACCTACAACCGCAGCCGCTACCTCACCTCGCTGTTGCAAAGCATGTGCATGCAGCTCGAAGGCTTCCCGTATGCCTATGAACTGGTGATTGCCGACAACGCCTCGCCCGACGACACCGGTGAGGTGGTGAAAAAATTCCAGGCGCAGTTGCCCATTCGTTATCTGCGCCACGACGAGAACATTGGCTGCTTCCCCAACGTGCAGTTTGTGATGATGCAAGCGGCTGGCAAGTACGTCGTCTACCTGTCTGACGACGACTGCATCTTGGGCGAGCCGGTGGCGCAGACCATCGCGCGCATGGAAGCCGACGCAGGCATCGCCGTGGTGTTTGCACCGTGGAAGCTTTACGACCTGGTGGCGCAACAAGACCAAGGTCAGTTCTACACCGTGCCGCACGACCTGCGCATTGAGCAAAACCAACACGGCGAGCTGCTCGACCATGTGCTGCGCCACCACATTTTTCCCGAGATTCACATAGCCAGGCGTGATGCTTTGCAGCGCCTCATGCCGCGCATCAACGAACACGCTTTCTATGCCTTCGTGCACGCCGCCGATTACCTCAGTCTGGGCGCGGTGCTGATCCAGAAAGAGCCGTTCTACGTCTCCATCACCCGCTACTTTGCCGACGAAGAACGCAGCCAAGCAGGCAACGACGAAGTCGAAGTGGCGTGGGACCGCTACCGCGGCGGCTTGGAATACATGCTGGCCCGCGCAGGCAACCAAATCGCCGCAGAGGAGCGCGCCGGGTTTCACCTGCGCATCCAAAAAATGATCGCGGTGCGCATGTCGGTGGCGGTGCGCTTGCGCCATGGCAAAAAACGCAACCCGCTGGACACTTACTACATCGCCAGCCGCATGAAAGGCATGGGCTACGAAAACCTGTTGCCCGTGCCCATGGTCACGTTGGCATCCGAGGCGATGTTGGAGTTTCTGTTGAAAGACCCGGTCATCAACCGCGGCGTCGTAAAAATGATGACCGTGGGCCCGTTCGACCGCAGCGCCAAAGACTATTTGAAGCGCCATGCCAGTCACCCCATCAGCTTTGTCAACACCTTGCCGTCACCCACCGGCTTGGCCAACACCTTGGTGTTTGTGAGCGACCGCAATGATGACGCTGCCATCACCGACCTGCTGTTTGAACAAGGCCACTTGAACATGGTTCGCGAGCGTGATTTGGCCGCTCGCTTCACGATGTAGTGCGCCGAATTTCCGCCAACTCGCCAAGCAAAAAACCGGATTTTCTGGAGACCCTCATGACCGACATGACAGAAGTGAATCAGCTCAGCGCAATCGAGCAGCACTCCGGTGCACCCATCACCAACGACCCGCGTGACGCCAGCGGCGCGCGATTGCAACAAGCCATGCAGCGCTTGGGCCGCCATCCGGTGTTGCGCAAAGCCATGATGGATTTGCTTCAGCGCGCGGAGACTCAGCTCAGCTACAGCGGCCCGGTGCGCGATGACGTCACTGGCCCCATTGCCGACGCCCTGCACGGCGACGACGACCGCTATGAAAAGACCCTGGCCGACGGCACCAAATTCAACTTCTTGTTTCGCACAAAAATTGCGCGCGATTTTTTGATGTCTCAGCAAGAGCACCCCAACCACGTGTGGGAACCGCAAACCACCAAGCTGCTGCTCAATTTGGCGCATGGCCTGAAAGGCGACGTGGTGGTGGGCGGCGCTTACTTCGGTGACCAAGCCATCTTGGTCGCACGCGGCGTTGCACATAACCAAACGGTGCACTGCTTTGAGCCCAACGCCGACCAAGCCACCATGCTGGCGGGCAACGTCAACTTGAATCGATTGAACAACGTGAGGGTCAGCAAAGTCGGTCTGTGGTCGCACAGCAATGTGCGCTTGAAGCTCGACGGTTTTGATTCCTTCGCCAACGCCGTCAGCGCCAGCGCCAACGACAAAGACGCATTCAGCACGGTCAGCATCGACGATTACCGCGCCCAAAACAACGCCACCATTGGCCTGATCCAGCTCGACATCGAGGGCGCGGAATATGGTGCCTTGTTGGGTGCTCGTAAAACCTTGCAAGAGGACAAGCCCTTCGTGGTGTTCGAGGTCCATCGCCACTATGTGGACTGGAGCCACGGCCTGCCGCAAACCGACATTTGCCACTACTTGGCCGGCTTGGGATACACCCTTTTCGCGGTGCGCGATTTCAACTCCCACATCGACATGGGCAATCGCCGCATCGAGTTGATTCCTGTCGACAAGGTGTACCTCCAAGGCCCGCCGCATGGCTTCAACATGCTGGCTGTGCAAGACCCTTCGCGCGTTCAAGGCGCAGGCTTTCACATCGTTGAAAACGTGAGCCCCAAATTGCTGGCGCACAAAGACCCAGCGCTTCACCACCCTGTGGGTGGTTTGCATCACCCCGTCGGCGGCCTCTGAGCGTTGGCGCTGAAACCATGCGCAAGGCCACACTCATCGGTGGAAACGGCTACGTCGGCCGCCACTTGCTGGCGCGCCTGCTGCGTGACGGCTGGGCTTGCTGGGTGCCGCAGCGTGACGACTTGAAGCTCATGCACCGCGATCTGGGCCACGTGTTTTACTGCGCCGGTTTGACCGCCGACTATGCCGAGCGGCCCTTCGACACCGTTGAGGCGCACACCAGCTTGCTGAACCAAGTGCTGCGCGACACCCACTACACCTCGCTGGTTTATTTGTCGTCCACCCGCCTGTACGACAGCTTGGGCAGCAGCTTGGGCAACGTTACGGCCACTGAAACATCGCCGCTCACACTCGACCCCAACAACCCGCGCCACGTGTATGACCTGTCCAAGGCGCTGGGCGAATCCCTGTGCCGAGTGGCGTCTGGCGGACGCGCTCGCGTGGCGCGCTTGTCCTGCGTGTGGGGAGGCGATCAAGGCAGTGAAGGCTTCTTGCCAGAACTGATGCGCGGTGTGTTGGCCGCCTGTAAAAAGCAAGGCGAACGCGCGCGCGTGCAAGTCAATTCTTCACCCCATTTCAAGCGCGACTACGTTCACATCGACGATGTGGTGGACGCTTTGTTGGCCTTGGTAGAACCAGCAGATTTCGGCATCTACAACGTGGCCGGGGGTCGCAACATCAGCAACACCGAATTGTTCAAATGCGTGTTCGATGCCAGCGGCTGCAAGGTCGAAGCCATCTCCGAGCGGCCGTCACCTGTGCTGCCTCGCATCTCCATTGAACGCATGGCGCAGACCTTCGGCTGGACACCCACCGACGCAGTGCAGCGTTTGGGCATGCAGTTCAAAAGCGACCTTGCAAATGTTTAAGTCGACAGGTTTGAGTCGACATGCTTGGATCGACATGCTTGAGTCGACATGCTTGATCTAGCGCACTCCAGTCGCGCCGATTTGCTGCGCTTTCTGGTGCGCCAGCTCGACCATTTTTTCCCTGATCAAGCGGCGGATGTTCGAGACACCTTGGACGCGCACTTGGATGCGGCCTTGCTTCGCCTGGAACGCTGCATCAACGAGGTGCGCATGTGGAAGCCCGGCCAGTTTGATGCGCTGCACTCATCGCAGTACACGATATTTTTGTACTACCTTGCCAACACCCTGTGGCGCAGCGGCGGTGGGCCTCGCGTGTGCGCCAAGTTGTTTCTGTTGAACAAGGCGCTCAACGGCATTGACTGCTTTTACGAGATCGAGCTGCCCGAAGTTTTTTTCATCGGCCACTCGGTCGGCATCGTGCTGGCCAAAGCCACTTACGGTGAGCGTTTGGTGATCTACCAAAACTCCACCGTTGGCAAGAACCACGGCACCGCGCCGGTGTTGGAAGCCGGTGTGGTCATGTACCCCAACAGCGCCGTCATTGGCCGCAGTTTGGTGCGCGCAGGCAGCGTCATTGGACAGGGCGTGAGCGTGGTCAACCAAGACACGCAGGCACACAGCTTGGTGTTTCAGGGTGAGCGTGGTGGCTTGGTGTTCAAAGCGGCTGAGCGGGACATTCAAGCTGACATTTTTCGCTGAGCCTTTTCGTTCAGCCCTTTCGCTGAATGAATCCCTGCATCTGTAAACAGCGGGGCCTCGCGCAACTTCGTGGTCTGCGAATTGGGTCGGGTGGTCGTCATTTGCGCCTTGGCCGCCAGCGCGATCGCACCCAACGCCGCGCACGG
>JANPNT010000077.1:0-3047 GCA_031427655.1 Burkholderiales bacterium | reverse complement strand
AATTCTTCGGTCAGGCCGTGAACCTTCACGGCGTCTTCGTGGCTGCGGCGCTGCGGGTTCAGGTAGAAATGAAGGTTGTTGCCGGTGAGTCGGCGGTTGACCATTTCAATGCAACCGATCTCAATCACTCGGTCGCCAGAGTCGGGGCTCAGGCCGGTGGTTTCAGTGTCTAGGAAAATTTGGCGCATGGCTTGAATCTGGATTTCAGCGCAAATCGGTCAAGCGCTTTTGAGCGTCTTCGAGGTGCTTGGAATCGCCCTTGCCCGCCGCGATGAAACGAACAAAGGCGGCACGCGCCGACTCGCGCGAGCCCTTGGCTTGCAATGCAATGCCCAAGCGATAGTCATTGGGCAAATCGGCCACGCCTTGCAAGGTCGATGCGGCGGTGAAGGACGCAATGGCCTGATCCCCATTGCCGGTTTCACTGTAGACGCGACCCAAGCCGTAATGACCGCGAGCCAACTGCGGTCGCTCGACAATGAAGCGCTCAAACGTGGCTTGCGCCTTGGCTGGTTCTTTCTTGTTCAGACGCTCGAATGCCAAACGCACGCGTTGCTCGTCGGCCTCTTCGTTCACATCGACATCCGCGCCGGTCTTCAAGGCGTTGAGTTGCAGCTCGGCGTCGTCCAATTTGCCCTCGTGCAAAAAGTACATCGCCATCAAAACGTTGGAGTGGTCCGGGTGAATGGGCGCAGCAGTTTGCGCCAACTCACGGGCCTTGCTGACCCTGCCTCCAGCCAGGCCCGGTGCCAGAAGATAAAACTGCGCCAAGGCGCTGCGCGCGGCAAACACATTCCACTGCGGGTTGGCTACTGGTTGCGCCTGCGCGTGCGCCGCCAACACCATCAAGCTCGCAAAAATCCAAGGCCTCACGCTTTGAAATCCTTCTGCTGACCACCCCAAACCCAGATCGCGCAGCCGGTGAGCACCATCGGCACGCACAACCACTGGCCCATGCTCATGCCCAGCGCCAACAAACCCAGAAAGCTGTCGGGTTGACGGAAATACTCGGCAACGAAGCGCAGCGTTGCGTAGCCGATCAAAAACATGCCCGACACCTGGCCCAACTTGCGCGGTTGACGTGCATACAACCACAGCAACACGAAAAGCAAAATTCCTTCCAGGGCAAACTGATACAGCGACGAAGGGTGGCGTGGAATGTTGTCGACCTGCGGGTAAATCATCGACCACGGCAAGTTGGCGCTGGCCTCGCGACCCGGTAATTCACCGTTGATGAAGTTGCCTATGCGCCCCGACGCCAAGCCAGTGGGTACACAAGGCGCAATCAAATCAGTGACTTCCAAAAATCGGCGTTTGCGCTGTCGCGCGAACAGGGCCATCGCGGCGAGAACGCCCAGCAAGCCGCCGTGAAAGGCCATTCCGCCCTTCCAGACCGCAAAAATCTCCAGTGCGTTGGCTGCGTAATAACCCGGCTTGTAAAACAGCACATAGCCCAAGCGCCCGCCGATGACGACGCCGAGCACCCCGTAGAACAACAAGTCTTCGATGTCGCGCCGAGTCCACCCGGCTTGGGCATACGGTGCTTGTTTGACACGCAACGAACCCAAGTACAAAAACAGGCCGAACGCGACAAGGTAGGTCAGGCCGTACCAGTGAATCGCCAGCGGGCCAAGCTGCAGGGCGACTGGATCGAATTGAGGTTGAACAAACATGGACGGAATCGGTGAAAGGCAGCGGGCATCATAAGCGGGCGGATATGATCGAAAACCACTTCCAACCGCTGAGTGAAAGTACCGCCATGAGCATCAACCGCCGCTCGAAAAACATCACCGAAGGCGTCGCCCGCGCGCCGAACCGGTCCATGTACTACGCCTTGGGCTATGTTGAAGGCGACTTCAAAAAACCCATGATTGGCGTTGCCAACGGGCACTCGACCATCACGCCTTGCAATTCGGGTTTGCAAAAACTTGCCGACGCGGCGGTCGCAGGCATTGAAGCCGCAGGCGGCAACGCGCAGATTTTTGGCACGCCCACCATCAGCGACGGCATGGCAATGGGCACCGAGGGCATGAAGTACAGCCTCGTGTCCCGCGAGGTGATTTCAGACTGCATTGAAACCTGCGTCGGCGGCCAGTGGATGGACGGCGTTTTGGTGGTGGGTGGCTGCGACAAAAACATGCCGGGCGGGATGATGGGCATCTTGCGCGCCAATGTGCCCGCTATCTATGTGTACGGCGGCACCATTTTGCCGGGCCGCTACAAAGGCCAAGACCTGAACATCGTCAGCGTGTTTGAAGCCGTGGGCCAGTTCAGCGCGGGCAACATGAGCGAAGAAGACTTCACGCAAATTGAGCGACTCGCTATTCCGGGCAGCGGCTCGTGCGGCGGCATGTATACCGCCAACACCATGAGTTCGAGCTTCGAGGCGCTGGGCATGAGCCTGCCCTATTCATCCACCATGGCCAACCCACACGACGAGATTTCCACCGCCGCCACTGAAGCCGCGCGCGTGTTGGTGGAAGCGGTGAAAGCCAATTTGAAGCCACGCGACATCGTCACCAAAAAGGCGATTGAAAACGCGGTGGCCGTCATCATGGCCACCGGCGGATCGACCAACGCCGTGCTGCACTTTTTGGCCATCGCGCACGCCGCCGAGGTGGAGTGGACGATTGACGACTTCGAGCGCATGCGCAAAAAGATTCCAGTCCTCTGTGACCTGAAACCGTCGGGCAAATACTTGGCGGTTGACCTGCACCAAGCCGGTGGCATTCCGCAGGTCATGAAAACGCTGTTGGTTGCGGGCCTGTTGCACGGCGACTGCATGACCATCACCGGCAAAACCGTGGCGGAAAACTTGGCTGCTTTGCCCGACGCGCCGCGCGCGGACCAAGACGTGATCCGGCCCATCACCAGGCCGATGTACGCGCAAGGTCATCTCGCGATCCTGCGCGGCAACCTGTCGCCCGAAGGATGCGTGGCCAAAATCACGGGCCTGAAAAGCCCAGTGATGACGGGCCCGGCCCGTGTCTTCGACGATGAACAATCGGCGCTGGCCGCCATCATGGCCAAAAAAATCGTGGCGGGCG
>JANPNT010000076.1:0-7072 GCA_031427655.1 Burkholderiales bacterium | reverse complement strand
GAAGCACTGTGGGGTGAGGTGATCCCACACCGATTCGGGGGTGCCGATGTCGGCCACCAGCAACTCGCCGCACAGCGCCTTGCCGGGTTGCAGCACATGGCCTGGTTTTTTTCGGAAGAAGGTGACGGTGAGCGTGGCGGCTGCGGTTCCAAGGTTCGCATCGCTGTCGCCCCCGCTGTTTCCCATCACGCCGCTGGGCACGTCGATGGCGACGATGGGCAGCTTCTGCGTCGCGGCGGCTCGCAAGGTGCGCGCTGCTTCACCGTCGATTGCGCGGCTCAGGCCTGCGCCGAACAGCGCGTCCACCACAAGTGCCGCTCCCGTCAACGCGGCAGGGCTGAGTGGCACCACGTCACCGCGCCACAGGGCCGCGTGTTGTGCCGCTTCACCGAACCCTTGTGGTGCCGCACCAAGCCTTGCGGCGCGCACCGTCCAACCGGCTTGGCTGAGGCAGCGCGCCACCACATAACCGTCGCCGCCGTTGTTGCCCGGCCCGCACAATACCACTACCGTGCGCGGTGTGTAGCGTGCTGTGATGGCCTGCGCCACGGCACAACCAGCGTTGTCCATCAAGTCGAAAGCGGTGATGCCGCTGCGCACCGTCAAGCGGTCGGCCTCGGCCATTTGGGCGCAGGTGAGCAAGGCGGTGGGGTGCTTCATGACTGCCGAGGACAGGCGGTCAAAGCAAGCCGCACCAAGCGGCCACGCGCATCCACAAACCGTGCGTCAAGGCCCAACCTGCGGCCAGCACCAAGCTGGCACCCGCGACGCGGTAGCCGACGGCGGACATCGCCTGCGCTGAGGCATCACTGCCTCGGCGCTTGCGCCATGTGGCCCAGTGCCCCCAGGCCCAAGGTGCCAAGGCCAAGGCAGGTGCAGAGGCCACGGCAAACGCTGCCATGGTCAGCGCACCGGTCGTTGCACTGCTGGCCAAGGCAGACAGCAGCAGCGCGGCTTGCAAGGCACCGCAGGGCCATGCGACCCAGGCCGCTCCGGCAGCGGTTGCTTTGACTGTGGCGCGCGTGGTGCGGTGGCGCGAGGTGCTTGGCAGGCTCACGGTCACCGCGCGGTCGCGCTGCCATCCATCGGGTTGGCGGCCGGTGGCCAGCCACCACAAACCCAAGGCTAAAAAAGCCAAGTGCAGAAGCGTCCACAGCGGCCGCAATGCCGGTGCGACTTGTGTCCATGTGGCCAACGCCATCACGCTGCTGGCCGCCAACGCGCCGCCTGCGGCATAGCCCAGCACGCGGGCCAGGTGAAAGCCGGTGGCGCTTTGTGCGCTGCCCTGCGTCAGCGCGGCGCAGGGTGCGCCGCACATCACCACGCAGTGCGGTGAAGCTGCCACGCCCATCGCCAAACCGGCCAAGATCAGGGGCAAGTCCATCACAAGCGCACTACAAATTCGGCGACGCCAGCTCGGGCGCGTTCAGCTCGTCAGGCTCCAACAGCAGCAAGGCGGTTGCGGCCGCAGACGTGGAAATGGCAGCCCAAAAAATCAAGAAGCTCACCGAATAAACGCTTTGCACCGACCAGCCCAAAGCGGCACCGCCAAACCAGTGCAGCTCGTGCGGATCGACCACCGAAAACACCAGCGCTTCCAGCACGCCGGCAGCCAAGAAGGCGGGCCAGGCAATGGCCAGTTGGGTGTGCTTTGTGCTGCGGTGTTTCATGGCGTGATTTCTAAAGTGCCGACGACATCACCGCGCTGGCGTTGCCGCGTGGTTGCGCGCTTGCATGGCGGGGGAGTTGGGCATGTTGGGCACCTTGCTGACCTGTGCCGCCTGGGGCGGCGGCGCGTCGTGCGGCAACACGATGTCGCGGTGCTTCACGGCAGTCACCAACAATGCAAAACTGGCCACCACCACGCCGCCCAAGCCGCCCACAAAAAACACCCACATCACGCCCACACGCCACCATGGAACGGTCACGGTTTCGTCGCGGTGATGTTGAAAGTTTTGTTCGGCCACGGGAATTGGGTTCATGCGCTGCTCCTGTTCAACGTGGCACCACGAAGGTGGATTTTTCAATCACTTCATGAGCCGATTCAACGGCGGCCGGGACGGCTGGTAAATCGGGTTTCAACAATCGAATCCGAAAATTCATGGTGTGTGCACCAGCACCTAAATTCTTGGCCTCAGGGGCCGAGACTTGCACCGCCACCGGCACCCAACGCGCCTGCGTCGGGCCGACTTCCACCGCGCTGCGGCGGCTGCTGTTTACCTCGCGGTTCACCACCACCACCGCACCGGGCAGGCCTTCCACTTCAATGCGAAATTGCTGCATCGATTCGGTCGCGTTCATCAGTTGAATGCGGTACACGTTTTCTATCGCACCGTTGTCCACCATGCGTGCCAGCGCGCCGCGGTCGCGCACCACGTCGGCCCGAAACGGCGAGCGCGTGGCCACGCTGTGGGCAAACGCGGCCACGATGATCAACAGCACGGCGGTGTAGGCCAACACGCGCGGGCGCAACACGCGCTGGAGCATTTGTGCAGTGCTCCAACGGCCCTGCATGCCGTTTTGGGTGGCGTAGCGAATGAGGCCGCGCGGCGAGCCCATTTTGTCCATCACGGTGTCGCACACATCGATACAGGCGGTGCAGCCGATGCACTCGTATTGCAAACCGTTGCGGATGTCGATGCCGGTGGGGCAGACCTGCACACACAAGGTGCAGTTGATGCAGTCGCCTTTGCCCACCGATGCAGGGTCTACGCCGCGCGGGCGCGGGCCGCGCGGTTCGCCGCGCTGCGTGTCGTAACTGATGATGAGGGTGTCGCGGTCGAACATGGCGCTTTGAAAGCGCGCATAGGGGCACATGTATTTGCACACTTGTTCGCGCATGTAGCCGGCGTTGCCGTAGGTGGCAAAGCCGTAGAACAAACTCCAAAACCATTCCCATGGCCCGAGGCTTAACGCCAGGGCACCGGCCCACAGTTGTTGGGCGGGGGTGAAGTAGGCAACGAAGGTAAAGCCTGTCCACAGCCCAATCAGCAACCAAACCACTTGCTTGCCGCTTCGCCGCCACAGTTTGTTGAAGCTCCAGGGCGCGGCGTCAAGCTTGATGCGGGCCTGGCGGTCGCCTTCAAAACGGCGCTCGACCCACATGAAAATTTCGGTGTAAACCGTTTGCGGACAAGCAAAGCCGCACCACACCCGCCCGGCCACGGCGGTGAACAAAAACAGCGCAAAGGCCGACACGATCAGCAGTGCTGCAAGGTAGATGAAGTCTTGTGGGTACAGCACCAAATTGAAGATGTAGAAGCGGCGCGAGTCCAGGTCAAACAACACCGCTTGGCGACCATTCCACTGCAACCACGGCAGGCCGTAAAACAGCAACTGCGTGGCCCACACAAACGCCCAGCGCCACCCCGCAAACCAGCCGGTGACGGAGCGCATCTGAATTTTGGCTTCGCTTTGGTAGAGCGATATCACCTCAACCGATGACACCGCTGCAATCGGTATGACGCGCGGCGTCGCGGAAGGGGAGGGCATCACTTGCTCGCAGTTTCCAGCTTGGACACAGGCACGCTTTGCTGTGCGGGCAGCGCACTTTGCGTGACTGGCAGCGCACTTTGCGAGACTGGCAGCGCACTTTGCGACAGCCCCCACACATATGTTGCCAACACATGAATCTGCTGTGCCGTAAGACGCCCACCTTGCGCTGGCATCACATTGGTTTTACCGAGGTTGACCATGGCGACGATGGCTTCTTCGCCCCAACCGTGCAGCCAAATTTTGTCGGTCAAGTTGGGTGCGCCCAGGGCTTGGTTGCCTTTGCCGTCTGCGCCGTGGCACGCAGCGCAAGTGCCGAATTTGGTTTTGCCCAAGGCCGCCGCAATCGGGTTGTGCGGGCTGTCTGACAGGCTCAGCACATAGTTCGCCACGTTGCGAACATCTTCCGGTGTGCCCACGGCTGCCGCCATCGGGGGCATGTTTCCGGCGCGGCCCAGCACAATGCTTTCTTCGATTTTCTCCACCGTGCCACCGTGCAGCCAATCGCCGTCGGTTAAGTTGGGGAAGCCTTTGCTGCCCTGCGCGTTGGAGCCGTGACAGGCCGCGCAGTTGTTGATGAACAAGCGCTCGCCGATGGCCATGGCGGGCCCGTTGCGGCTGAGTTGCTCTGCGCTCAAACCGTTGAACTGCGCATACACCTTGTTCATGGTGGCGTTGGCTTGTTGCTGCTCGGCCTGCAACTGATTCTGGCTGGTCCAGCCGAACACGCCGGGCAAGCTGCCCATGCCGGGATACAGCGCCACGTAGCCAAAGGCGAACACCACCGTGATCACAAACAGCGCAGCCCACCAACGCGGCAGCGGGTTGTTCATCTCCACCAAGTCCTCGTCGTAAACGTGGCCGGTGCTGTTGTCGTCGGCCATGGGCTGTCGCTTGCTGGCTACCCACAACAGCCACAGGCACCAGAGCAAGCTCACCGCGGTGGACACCGCGACGAAGATGGCCCAACCGCTGTTCGCAAAGTCACTCATGGTCGGGTTTCCTGAAAGGGTAACTGCGCCGCTTCGTCAAACGCTGCCTTGTTGCGGTGCGACCAAGCCCACACCACGATGCCGATAAAAACAAGCAAGGAGATCACCGTCACGGCGATGCGCAGCACGTTGACATCTATGTCCATACCGATTCCATTCTTTCGTCGTTCCTCATTTCACCGCGGTGCCAAGCACCTGCAAATACGCCACCATGGCTTCCATTTCGGTCTTGCCCAGAACCGCCTGTGGTGCTGCGGCAATTTCTGCGTCGGTGTAGGGCACGCCCACGCGGCGCAAGCCGGTCATGTGGGCGGCAATGCTGGTGGCGTCTACTTTGTCGGTCAGCAGCCAAGGGTAGGCCGGCATGTTGGATTCGGGCACCAGGTCACGCGGGTTGTTGAGGTGTATGCGGTGCCACTCGTCGCTGTATTTGCCGCCCACGCGGTGCAGGTCGGGCCCGGTGCGCTTGCTGCCCCATTGGTGAGGGTGGTCGTACACGAACTCACCGGCCATCGAGTAGTGGCCGTAGCGCAGCACCTCGGCATGCAAGGGCCGAATCATTTGCGAATGGCAGTTGTAGCAACCCTCGCGGGTGTAGATGTCGCGGCCCGCCAGTTGCAGTGCGGTGTAAGGCTTCAAGCCCGGGGTGGCTTCGGTGGTGGAGCGTTGGTAAAACAGCGGCACGATTTCCACAATTCCGCCCACCGCGATCACCAGCAGGATCAGCACAATCATTAAAAAGTTGTTGGTCTCGATCTTCTCGTGCGAGAACCGAGAGGGTTTTTTTTCAGTGCTGCTCATGGGATTTCCTGGCTCGATTCAAGCAGCTTTGGGCGTCATGCCTGCGGCGGGTGGCAAGGGCTTGGGTTTGGTCTGGTGGAATGGAATCGGCACCGGCACGTAGCGCCCAGCCTGCGCGGTTTTATAGGTGTTCCACACCATCACACCCATGCCGCTGAGGTAAAGCGCGCCGCCGAAAAACCGAATCATGTAGAACGGGTAGGTGGCCTTCACGCCTTCAACAAAGCTGTACATCAGCGTGCCGTCAGGGTTCACCGCGCGCCACATCAGGCCCTGCATCACGCCGGCCATCCACATGGCGGCGATGTACAGCACGATGCCCAAGGTGCTGATCCAGAAGTGCAATTCGATGGCCTTGACGCTGTACATGCGGGTTTGGCCAAACATGCGCGGAATCATGTAGTACAGCGAGCCGATGGTGATCAGGCCCACCCAACCCAGCGCACCCGAATGCACATGGCCGATGGTCCAGTCGGTGTAGTGGCTCAGCGCGTTCACCGTCTTGATCGACATCATCGGCCCTTCAAACGTGGCCATGCCGTAAAACGAGAGTGCGACGATGAGGAACTTCAAAATCGGGTCTTCACGCAACTTGTGCCAGGCCCCCGACAGCGTCATCACACCGTTGATCATTCCGCCCCAGCTGGGTGCCAGCAGTACCAGCGAAAAAATCATGCCGATGCTTTGCGCCCAGTCAGGCAACGCGGTGTAGTGCAGGTGGTGCGGACCGGCCCACATGTAGGTGAAGATCAGCGCCCAAAAGTGGACGATGGAGAGCCGGTAGGAATACACCGGCCGCTCGGCCTGTTTGGGAATGAAGTAATACATCATTCCCAAAAAACCGGCCGTCAAAAAGAAGCCCACCGCGTTGTGGCCGTACCACCACTGCACCATCGCGTCTTGCACGCCGGCATAGGCCGAATAGCTCTTGAACGCGCCCACCGGAATGGCCGCGCTGTTGACGATGTGCAGCAAGGCGATCGACAAAATGAAGCTGCCGTAAAACCAATTGGCCACGTAGATGTGACGCACTTTGCGCGTGCCGATGGTGCCGAAGAAAACCACCGCGTAGGCGATCCACACCACGGCAATCAGCAGATCAATCGGCCACTCCAATTCGGCGTATTCCTTGCCCTGTGTGTAGCCCATGGGCAGGCTGATGGCGGCCCCCAAGATCACCAACTGCCAACCCCAAAAAACGAAGGCCGCGAGTTTGGGCATGAACAGCTTCACCTGCGAAGTGCGCTGCACCACATACATGCTGCTGCCCATCAGTGCGCAACCACCAAAAGCAAAGATCACCGCGTTGGTGTGCAACGGGCGGAGTCGGCCGTAGCTCAGCCACGAGATGCCAAAGTTGAGCTCAGGCCAAGTGAGCTGCGCTGCAATCACCACGCCTACCAACATGCCCACCACGCCCCACAGCACGGCGGCCAAGGTGAACAGGCGCACGGCGCTGTCGTCGTAAATGTCGTCGTGGATGGCCGCTGAATTGCTTTGGGCTTGGCCTGTTGGGCTGCTACTTACTGCTTGCGAACTGGCCATCTGCGCTCTCCGTGGGCACCGCTGCTGCGGTTCGGTTGAGTGTGCAAACTGCAACTACCGCACGGCTTGATCTGTATCAAGCGGCGCTTGTGTGGCGGGATGCTCGTCTTCCAAAATTCGCTCGCCTTCAAAGTCAAGGTCGTCGAATTGACCTTTGTGCAATGCCCAGGCAAACACGCCCATGATGGCCAGCACCAGCACGGCGGAAAACGGGATGTGTAGGTAAAGGATGTCCATGGCTT
>JANPNT010000075.1:0-4047 GCA_031427655.1 Burkholderiales bacterium | reverse complement strand
GAAGCCAGCAAGGTCATCAAACCGGCCCTGGCCGGCCTGAAACGGGCGGGCTTGCTGGAGCGTGCAAAGTCAGCGCTGGGCATCCCCCGTGCACGCCGTGTAGCAGGGAATAAGGCCTCTTCAACTTGGCGGCGGGCGCACGGGCACCAGTACCAGCACCGGTACCAGTACCAGTATCGGTTTCAGGTCGTAAGCCGCTTCAGGCTCTAGCGTTTCGATGACCTTGACATTGCCTTGTGCGCGCTGGCAACGGCCACCGTGCTCTTGCACCACCAGACCCAGTTGCAGTGACTGAAGTTTCAGTACGCACGGCTCTCACGGCTTGGTCGCGGGCGGCATCTGGTCCATCATCATTTGCATCGTGGAGTGCATCATTTCCATGTGCTTTTCCATCATCTGCTGCCGCGTGGCCATGTCTGCAGGCGAACCTGTGCCGTCGGCCATGCTGCCCATCCCGTGCATGCCCTTCATGCCGCCTGGACCCATGCGGCCCATCATGTCCATGCCTTCGTGCATCGACTTCATGTGCTCGGCCCTCAAGGCATTGCGTTCGGCAGGCGTTCGCGCTTGCGTCATCTTGTCGTGCATCTCACGCATGGACTTCATTTGAGAGTCCATCATGGCCATTCGCTCTGCGGGCGTGCCGCCCATGCCAGGGCGCGCGGAAGCTGCTGCTGCTGAGGCAGGCGAGGCAGGTGGCGTTTGGGCTTTCGCTGACAGCACTGCAAGGCCACTGATGGCGACCGCAATGGCGGCGCCGGTGGTGCGGGTGCGAAGTAAGTTCATGGCGAATTCCTTTATGAGTGAAGCATTTCACGTTGCGCGTTGCTGGCTTCGCTGTCTCTTCGTTGGCGCACTGATCAGCAGCATGGTTGAAGCTTGAAACCGCCCTGGCCGTGTCGATTACTTCAATCTACAGCTCGCAGTTCAAGCCGACGCGACACGCGAAAACTCTTCGAACGCAGCGATTGCGCTGGCCGCATACATCAACGACGGACCCCCGCCCATGTAGGTGCAGACGGCCAGCGTTTCATCGATCTCCTGGCGCGACGCTCCCAGCTTGACCAGCGTTTGCATGTGAAAGCCAATGCAGGGATCGCACCTCGCAGCAACGCTCAGCGCCAACGCGATCAACTCCTTCGTCTTCCTGTCAAGCACCCCGTCGGCCGTGGCGGCACGCCCGAGCTCGTTGAAGCTCTTCATGACCTCGGGCGTGGTCGACCTCAATGTTGCAAGGCCAGCGGAAACTGCCTGCGTCAACTCACGGAAGCTGGAGGTCGCAGTGGACATGGCTTTCTCCCGAGGCACTCATGGTTTGGCAGTGGTGGTCACGGCGGCGCAGCTGCTCCAACCGAATGGCAAGTAGGCAGGGCAAAAGCGAAACAGCCCCGTGGCGAGCGGAATGACGCCCAGCCAGCCCCAGAGCCCGATGTAGCCCAAAAGGGTGGCGGTTATCAACGCCACGCCCGCCACGATGCGAATGACACGGTCAACGGTTCCGATGTTCTGAATCATTTTTTTCTCCAAGAGCAAGCTGCATCTTCTTCGGTGCCCGCGAAATTGATCTGATGCAAATCAAGTGCGGCAGCGACGCTCAACGAGTTGCGCTCACAGAGGTCATTGGCTTCAAGAGCTTCACGAGGGCCGCCATTACCTCATCGTTGTGCCCGACCCAGGTGTGCCCTCCGCTGTCAAAGCCGATGAAGCTGGCCCCGGCAATTTGACTGGCGGTGTACTGCGCACTGGCGAAGGTGCCGTAGCGGTCGTCACGGGCGCTGATGATGAGTGTGGGCAGGCGTATCGAACTCAGGGGCGAAGGGCCCAAATGCTTGCCCACGGCGGTGTCGCTGATCAAGCCTTGCGCGCGGGAAGACACCGGCAAGATGTTTTTGAGCATGGCGTTGACGCGGGCTTGTTCGGCCGCGCTGGCGGCTTTCAGCAACTCAGGCGGCGTGGCCAATACGGTCTTGATGACTTGGTCGCGGGCGACATGCAGCGCCGTCCAAAACAGAAAGTCTGACGCGATCATTCGCATCATCAAGTTCTCGACCCACGGCGGCATCGGCGCTGCCGAGTCGGCTTGGGTGGGCGGCTTGTAAGTCAGCGGCACCAGCAGCACCAGCGCGCTCACCCGGCTGGGGTGGCGCAGCGCCATTTGCAGCGCCGACGGTGCGCCCGCCGAGCCGCCCATCACGGCTGCCTTGACGAGGCCCAGCGCATCGAGCAAGCACACATGCGCATCGGCCTGCGCGGCGGCCGATGCATCGGCGGGCATGGGCGTGCGCAAGTAGCCAAAGCGCGACATGGCGATCACACGAATGCCTTGCGTGGCCAAGCCGCCTGCGAAGGCCATGCCTTGGTCGTGTCCGCCGCCGCTGCCGTGCACGGCCAGCAGCGGCATGCCTGCTCCGGCCTCCTGGTATTCGATGGGGCCGCAGCGTGTTTGCAGAAGAACGCTGCCTTGGGCAGCGTGGGCGCGGGCGATTTCCATGTCCTTGCTGAAACGCCATGCTGCCCACGCAGCACCCACGCCGAACAGGATCAAACCAACAGCAACCCCATTCAGTAGCCGCTTCATGAACAGCTAACTGGAGCGACGCTTCCACGACCACCACAAGGTGCCGCCGCCAACCAGCAGCAACACCAGCCCAACGGCGGCCCATGCCGTTGATGGACCTTGCAGTGGTTCGCAATCCACGAAGCAAAGAATCGGCCGCAACTGCACGGCCCCGATTCCTTGAAGGAACCACAGCCCACCCAGCAAGGCAGCAAAGAGGCCGATGAAAAAACAAATCGCTTCACTTTGCGCCCTCCCCTGATCGCTCAAGCTTGCCAACCCATTTGGCCGCGGCATCCGGCTTCACATCACCGGTCAATCCAATCAGGGTTTCGTGCAGCGGCGCAATGCCGACAAAGCCGAGCACATTGCGCTCAAGCGACTTGACGCTGTGGGCACGGAAGTACCCGCGGTAGCCTGCCGCAAGCGAATGGCATAAATGAGAGCGACTTGCATCCGGGTGCGCCTGGATGATCAAGATTTGTTTGAACATGGTGTGCCTGCGAGTTGTTGCTCAGCCTAGGTGCGCGCCTGGAATTCATCTGTGCTGCAACGCACCAGCCAACGCCATGCCGCGCCCGCCGTCACGGTCGCCTTTGAAGCGCCAACAGATAGACCCGGCCGCACTGCCCAGCGCCGCCGCAAAGATCGGCAAAGCCACACGGCCGCGAACGATGAAGATCGTCACGGCGACTCGAACCGGTCGCCGCGCACGGGATAGCGGCCCATGAACAAAATCGGCAAAGGGTCACCGCCCAGTGGTGCAGCGCTTGGCCCCGGGCGCTGCGCGTGCACATGAAGATGCGGCTCTGCGGTGTTGCCCGAATTGCCCACCAAACCCAGCCAGTCAGCCACAGCGACGGCGGCCCCCGCGCGCACCTGCAAGCTGCCCGGCTGCAGGTGACCGAGCAACACATCGACCTCTGTTGCGGCCTCTGTTGCGGCCTCAGTTGCGGCAATCGCCGTGGCGCAACGCAACAGCACATGGTTGCCCGCCATGTGCTCGCGGTCCACCTGCGGTACGGGCATGTCGGGCAGGTCGTCCACCGCCAGCAGCACTCTGCCAGCGCAAGGTGCCAGCACGCGCGCACCGTAGATGCGATAGGCACGCGGGTCAGCCGGCTGCACGCCGCGTGCACGCAAGCCCCAGGCATCAAGCGCCACGATGTCCACGCCGTACGACTGCCCGCGCCACGCAAGGAATCTGGGCACGCTGGTATCGAGCGTCATCAGATGCAAGTTGGTGCTGATGCCACTGCCGCCGTTGACAACCAAATAGCGGCCTGCCTCAAGCGGGAACGCGAGGTTCACCGCCAACACAGGCGGAACGGTTCGGCTGCGCCAAGCAATGGCGATACCGTAGACCGACACCACGCCCAGCGTCACGAACGTGGCGCTTGTCACCCAACCACCGACAGTGACCGACCTTGAAGACGCGAAGGGCCGACGTCGGTGCCACCCCATCCACGCCGCCACCGCGAGGCCAACAC
>JANPNT010000074.1:0-8604 GCA_031427655.1 Burkholderiales bacterium | reverse complement strand
GTAGCGGTATTGCAGGGCCGACTTTTTAGCGCCATTGGGCGTAAACGGGTTGTAGTTTTGCGCGTGCTCTACATCGGTGTTTGGTTTGGTGGGTGTAGGACCAACAGATATCACGGTGCCGTCGGCAACGGCACACACCGGCAGGCTCGCCCCACTACCGACTGGCGCTTGCAAGTGCATTCCGTTGTGCCACATGAAGTTGAAACTCAGCGGGAATGAGCCCTCCGGTGCGCGCGTGTCTTGCCCTCGAGCCGCAACTGCGGGCATGGCTGTAGCCAGCTAACGCTTCCTACTTTGCGACGGTCAGACGGAGAACCTGAACGTTGCTGTTTTCTGGAGATCAAGCTAAACGCGCGGGAAGTTCAGCGCGGGCATGCTCGCCGACCCCGCCCCCGTAAGCACCTTCATGCTGGCCTTGAACTCCACCTTCCCTGGCCCCTTCAGCGTGATGCTGCCGGGTTGCAAGTCGATGGAAGAGCCCGCTGCTGTCAACAAGATGTGGTTCGGTGCGGTGACCTTGACCATGCCGCTGGTGCTGCTGAAGCTGACTGCGCTGTCGGCCGTGATCTTGGTTGCGCCACTTTGGCTTTGCATGTTCACATTGCCACTGGCGGCATGCAACTTGATGCCTGTCTCTGTGTTGGGTTTGCTCGTGTTGGTCGCCTTGCCGTAGGTGTAGAACACCAAGCCACTCTTCACCGCGACGGCGTAATTGCTCTGTGCGATCTGCTGCAAATCTTGCCCCGCCACCAAGCTCATCGTGTGGCCCGCGCTCAGCACATTGCCTGCAGGCGTGAACGCCGCAATCCCGCTGGGTGAGGCCAGCACCAAGTCCGGACGGCTCCACGCCGTGATGCTGCCCGTGCCGCCGCCAGTGCTGTCACTGCCGTTTTGTGCAGCTTCACTGCGCTGATCACTCGCGCCCAAGCTGTCCACGCTGGCGTACAGCGCTTGCTCAACCGCGAGCTGCTTGGCTTTGTCGGCCTTCTTCGCCCCTACCAGATCCTGTTCGGCTTTCGCTGATGTTGAGGATGATGTGAGCTTGGCATTGTGCTGCTGCGCGCTCTCGGCCAAGCTGTGCAGCAGTTGGTTGCTCTGCTCGACCTGAGCCGCCGGTGCCCGGCTGTCCAGTGCCCGGCTGCCGCTTTGGCTGCCTTGGCGTGGGTGCGTGCTGAGCAACAAACCCGACCCCGCGCGCAGCGCACCCCACGCCGCGCTGCTCAAGTCCAGCCCGTGACCGCGCGCCTGCAAACGCTGGTTGTCTGACTGCTGAAGCAAGTGACCCAACTGCAACCGGGTCTGTGCGCTGGTGCTGCTCAGCTCCATGCGCCCCGCCCCAGAGGTGTCGTCAAACACCAATTGGTTGAAGCCCGCCGTGCCCGTCTGACTCGCGCTGAGTTCCTGGCTCTTGTAGCCACTCAGCACTGCGTTGTGTTGGTGGCCCTGCAGCTTGCCTTGCTTCTTCTCACCGGGGAACCAAGCCGGCGCATTGCCGGTGGCGTTTGTGCCACCCCCCGCCGCCCCACCGGCCACCTGATTGCCCTGCGCATCCGGGCTGCCCTGGCCGTTGTAGACCACCCCCACCACCACCGGGCGGTCGATGTCGCCGGCCACAAACTGCACCAACACCTCTTGGCCCAAACGCGGCGTGAACACCGCACCCCAATTGGCACCGGCCACGCTTTGCGCCACACGCACCCATGAGCCACTGGCGTCGCTGGCAGGGGCGTTGTCGTCAGCTGATGTATGACCGAGCCGGTGGCTGGCGTTGGAGCCGCGTTGCCAGTGAAACTGCACCTTGATGCGGTGGTCGCGGTCGGTGTGGATCGGCAGCCCAGCCGTGCCCACCACCACAGCGGTTTGCACACCGTGCACGGTGGGGCGGAGATGCAGGCGCGGGTCGGGCAAGCCCAGCGAATCTGAGCCAGCCGACATGCGCACCATCCGCACCGGCACTGCCGCGCGCTGGGCCATCAAGCGGACTTGGTAGGTAGGCGTGTTGTCGGCTTTGACGGGCTTGGCTGCGTTGCGCGATGGGGAGTCGCGATTGATCGCCCCGAGGTTTCGAATCGCCCCCAGCAAGCTGGTGACCTGCGCTTGGTGGTCGGCGCTGAGGTTGTTGCGGGCGCGGTGGTGGGCGCTCAGGACGACGAAGCGATCACGTGCCTCATCGGTGCCGTCGTGCTCGGCGTGGTCTTCCAAAGTGAACGTGCTGCCGGGGGCGGCGCTGCGCAGGTTGCCTTGGGCTTGCACCTGTTCGCGCTGCGCGTCCAGCGCTTGCATTTGGCGCAGGGCCAAGCGTTCGCCCTGGGCGCTGTCCTCGTAGGCGTAAGCGCCTGGGATGTCGCTGAGGCTGAGTTCGGGCAGCGCCTGCGCATCACCGGCAGCCGCACCGGGCGCACTGAACTGTGCATCCGCCGACTGGCTTTGCTCGCGCAGGCTCAGGCTGCGGTAGTCCAGGCTGGCCAGTTGCAGACTGGTGGTGTGCACGGCGCTGCAATGGCTCCAGCGCGTCAGGCTGTCTTCGGGCTTGGACTTGAACACCGTGGGGCCAGATTGCGTGAAGCGCACACGGGCTTGCGCGCCGGGCTGGAAGGCGTTGTTGTGGTCGGCGATGACCAAGGTGTGTGCGCCCAGGCTGGCGTCTTTTGTGTCACCTTGGGAATTGCTCCGGTGTTCAAACCAGCAGAACAAGCCTTCTTCAGTGAGCAGGCGCTGCACGAAGTCAAGGTCGGTTTCTTGGTACTGAATGCACAGCGAGCGTTCGGGGTAGACGCCCACATCAATCAAGTCCCAGCGCCACGCGGGCATGAGCTTGCCTTGGCCTTGGTAATCGGCAAAGACTTCTTCGATGATTTGGATGACGGTTTTACGTTGGAAGACGTAGGCGTCAGTGCGATGCGCCAAGAAGCTAAGCCACGGTTCAATGACCAACCGGCAGCGCGCCAGACCGCCGTCGCTGCCCATCAGCGCGGCTTCGGTGATGTGGCCGTGAAAGGGGCGCAGGGCGGTGCGGCTTTGCGGCGTGAGCAACTCCAGCAAGGCGGGCTGGCCGATCAGGGATTTGAGCTCGATGTGTGTGTCGGCGGTGAGGGCGTGAACGGTGATGCGGCAACCTGCCGGGGCGCGCTCGATTGCGCCGTCCAAACAACCTGATCCACCGACCGAACCCAAGCCAATGGCTTCTTCAATATCGGCGCGTTCGGCGACCAGCACGTCGCGCCCCAGAGGGGTGTGCAGCACCAGCAGCCGATTGTTTTGTGTGGGCGAGCCGGACAGTGCGGTGAGGATTTGTTGGTACAGACTCATGTCAACTCAATGGGCAGGAAGCAACGTCTGAACTCGCTTGATTTTGCGTGATGGACTCGCATTTGGCGCAGGGCTTTGCGCGATGGTGCGAGAGAAATGAGGTAAAAACCGCATCACCGGCTTCGGCTCAGGCTTTGCGCTGGCGCGAAGCCCACAAGCATTCCGATTGAAACGAAAAGGGTGTCGATCACGCCGCCTGTGTCGGCCCGCGCTGCGCTGGCCAATGAATGAGCGGCTCCAAACTTGGGCGATGTGCTGAACAGTTGCACGGTGTGGCGCACCATGAATTGGTCGAGCGGCTTTCCCAGCTGCGTGCCGAGCAGGCAGATGGCATGCGTCAGATCAACAGATGACGCGTCGCCTGTGCGGCGTCGCAGCTCCGCAATCAAGCCTGCCAGAAGGTTCGCCCTTCGCTGCACTCGCGTCAGCTCGTTGTTCAATTGCACGCTGCCCGACAGGTCTTGTGGCGCGGCTGCGTTTTCGCCCAGAATTTGAGTTTGTTTCCGCGCGAGGTCTGCGAATTGCCACAGCGCGCGGCGAAGCTCAGCGCTTACGCCAGCCAGCGCTTGCCAAAATTCGGCAAGCTTGATTGCATCGACGACAGCCCTGTCACTCAGAAGCTGCTGTGCTTTTGATTGCAAGGCGCCGAGCTGCAGCTCCAAGACTTGGGTCTGAATCGTCATGACTGCCTTTCAGAAATCTCACTGCACTGTGTATTTGAAGTCGCCGTTCCTTGCGGCCGACACTTTGATGCGCTCGATGGGTCGCCCTTCGGCCATGCGCGCCAGCACGTTCTCGGCAATCTCGGGCAGCAAGGTGCCAGTCAGGATGTGATCGACGTTGCGCGCACCGGAATCAACCTCAGTGCAGCGCGCCAACACAGCCTCCACCAGCTTGGTGTCGTAGTCGAACGCGGCCTTGTGATTGACCGCCACGCGGCTGGCGATGCGGTTGAGCTTGAGCCGAATGATTTGCTCGAGCACCACGTCTGTGATCGCGTAATAGGGCACTACCTTCAAACGGCCTAAGAATGCGGGCTTGAAGGTTTTGTACAGCGCAGGGCGAAGCAGCTCACTGAGCTCATCGGCAGAGGGCAGTTCATCGACCTCTTTGTTCAAACACGCTTGCATGATTTGCTGTGAGCCGATGTTGCTGGTGAGGATGATGATGGTGTTGCGGAAGTCAATTTCGCGGCCCTCGGCATCGTCGAGCACGCCTTTGTCGAACACCTGAAAAAACAGTTCCAGTACATCGGGGTGGGCTTTTTCAACTTCGTCTAGCAGCACCACGCTGTAGGGGTTGCGTCGAACTGCCTCGGTCAGCACGCCGCCTTCGCCGTAGCCCACATATCCAGGGGGCGAGCCTTTGAGCCCGCTCACGCTGTGCGCCTCTTGGTACTCGCTCATGTTGATGGTGATGAGCTTGCGCTCGCCGCCGTAAAGCACATCGGCGAGTGCGAGTGCGGTCTCAGTTTTTCCTACGCCGCTTGGGCCCACAAACATGAAGACGCCTTTGGGCTTGTTAGGGTCTTCCAAGTTGGCGCGAGCTGTGCGCACCCGCTGCGCCACGGCTTCAAGCGCATGGGGTTGACCCAGCACGCGCTCGTTCAGCAAGGGCTTCAAGTTCAAAACGGTTTTGATTTCGTCCTTCACCATCTTGCCCAGCGGAATGCCGGTCCAAGCCGCCACGATTTCAGCCACGACCAAGCCGTCAACCTGCATCGGAATCAAAGGCGTTTCGCCTTGCAGTGCAGCCAGTTCGTCCTGCTTGGCACGCAACGCAGCTTGTCCCGGCGAAAGTGCGACCGAAACTGCGGAGGTCGCAGCCTTTGCGGCCTTGGCCGACTTTTTCGCGGCAGCAGAGGTGCGCGGCTCGGCAGACGGTGAGGTTGCAGCTGACGCAGCGGCGACGGGTGCCAATTCCAGTTCGACACGCAAACGCTGAATTTCATCTACCAACACTTTTTCGGCATCAAAGCGGTCCTTCAATGAGGCCAAATCTTTCTGCACCACATCGCGCTGTGCGTACAGCTCGGCCAGCTTGGGTTGATGCGCTGAGCCGCTGGATTGCTCGCGCTCAAGCGCCGAAATCTCTGACGCCATGCGCTCTAGCAATTTGATGTTGTCTTCCATGGCCGCAGGCACCGCCGTTTGGCCCAGAGCCACTTTCGCGCAAGCGGTGTCGAGCACGCCGATGGCTTTGTCCGGCAGTTGCCGACCGCTGATGTAGCGCGCCGACAAACGCACCGCTTCGGTAATTGCCTCATCGAAAACACGCACGTTGAAGTGCTTTTCCATCAGCGCAGACATGCCGCGCAGCATCGCCGCGGCGATGGCTTCGGTGGGCTCCTCCACCTTCACCACTTGAAAACGACGGGCCAGCGCAGCGTCTTTTTCGAAGTACTTTTTGTATTCACTCCAGGTGGTGGCCGCCACGGTGCGCAGCTCGCCGCGTGCCAGCGCTGGCTTGAGCAAATTGGCGGCATCGCTTTGCCCGGCCTGGCCACCGGCACCGATGATGGTGTGCGCCTCGTCAATGAACAGAATGATCGGGTGCGGGCTTTTCTTGACTTCTTCAATCACGTTTTTCAGGCGGTTTTCAAACTCGCCTTTCACGCTGGCACCGGCTTGAAGCAAGCCCATGTCCAGCACGTGAAGCTCAACGCCTTGCAGCGGCGGCGGAACGTCGTTGGCTGCGATGCGCAGCGCCAAACCTTCCGCCACAGCCGTTTTGCCCACGCCAGCTTCTCCAGTGAGGATGGGGTTGTTTTGGCGACGCCGCATGAGGATGTCAATGACCTGGCGGATCTCGGTGTCACGCCCGATCACCGGGTCGAGCTTGCCCGACTTGGCGCGCTGCGTGAGGTTGGTGGTGAACTGATCCAACGCCGGTGTCTTGCCCGGTGCACCCGCAACGGCTTGTTCTCCGGGAACGTCAGCTTCCGTGACCGGGGGCGGCGACGACACGCCTTCGTTCGGTTCGTCTGAGCCCTTGGTCACATCGGCGAGCTTGTGCTTGAGATCATCAAGATTGAATTTGATGAAGAGTTTGCTGCCGCGAAACGCCAGCTGGGCCAAGCTCGGCTCGGTCAACATCGCCAACAACAAGTGCGAGCTGCGGATGCGCGAATGGTGAGATTCCAGCGAGGCAATCAGCCACGCGTGCTCAAGCAACTTGGGCAACTGTTCGCTGAAAACAGGCGTGCGGGTGTTGCCGGTTTTGAAGCGACCAATCTCGCGCTCGAGGTCGCTTTGCAAAGCACCAGCCGGAATTTCAAATCGGCGGCACAGCACCACAAAGTCGCTTCCAGGCTCTTCAAGCAAAGCCAAAAACAAGTGCTCTAAATCAACTTCATAGTTGCCGCGCGCCATGGTCAAACTGGCAGCTCGAACGGCCGCACGGCGTGAGGTTTCAGTGAGCTTGCCGATCAGAGTTTTCAGGGAATTGCTCATCGCGAAGTACTTCGTAAAAAAATGGAAAGGTTTGAGGCTCGTCTGCTGTTCTGCGTCTGATTTCAGGCGAGCGCGTGGAGGTCGTAGCCCGCATCTGTTCGGTCGTGCGTTTGCGGCAGCGTCGTCAAAAAACTGTCCCAACCCAAAAGCGCACCGCCACTGGCTTGCCCAGTGCCCTTGCTCAGCCGCATGCCCTGCACCTCAGCGGCGTTGAGCGTCAGGCGCACCTCATACTCAAGCGAAACGCCTGTCAGCATGGTCAGCAATTCGCGCAGGGCCAATGCAGCGGTTCCGCCGGGCAGGAAGCGGCGAAACTTCTCGCGGTCCATCGGGCCCAGCGTCAGCCGCATGCGCAAGTCGCGCTGCCACACGCGCTCGCCCATCACGGCACCTGCCCCCAGCACCGCATTGGCCATGCCCAGCGAAGTCGCACTGTCGCGCGGCAAAGTAAACCAGCGTCCCACAAATTGATCAAGCCGCACTGGCACCCGAAAGTACTCGGTGATCATTTGCTGGATCACTCGCGCCGACACCGGCTTGTGCTGCAAATTGCCAGAGAAGTAGGCCAAAGTGTCGTCAGCCACGCCGCCTTCCCCGGCACGCAAGCGTTCGCGCAAGGCGTTTTGACCCGTCCCAGAGAGTGATAAAACCAAGGGCAAAAACTTGTTGCGCCGATCCGTTTCGAACTGAACAGCCAAACGGTTTTTGCGCCAAGACTCATAAAAGAGACTGACGGCGCGGTGTTGAAAAATATCGAGAAATGCTCGCGCGGCGGTGTCGCGGTGAAAGGTTTCACGCTCGGCCAACAGCTCGGTGTAAAAAATGGGCAGGGCACCACCCGAGCCGAGCAAGCTCATGAAGGCGGGCGTAATTTCTATGCGCTCAATTTGCGAGAACTCGTTGGGCAGGCCGTTCACCAAGGCAGAAACCTCGGTCGCATCCATCACTGCACGCAGCGCTGCCCCTGGATCCAAAGGCGAGTTGGCAACCGAAACACCTGTCGGAGCTTCCTGCGTTGCAACTTGAGGCACGGCCTCAATTATTTTCAGGTCCGCAATCTCGCTGGCCGGAAAACTCAGCGAAAGCGTGTTCCGAAAGAACAGTCGCTTTGACAATCCGGGCTTCATGTTGTCGTTGCCAGTTGCGGCGCGGTCGCGCTGACTGAACCAGCGGTCGAGCAGACGTACGGCTTGCATGAAGCCAAATTTATGAGGCTCGGCCAGAAGCCGAGCGATCACAGCAGCGGGCTGTCGCCGCTTCGGCGTGGACATGTGATGAGCTCTTCTTTTGTACGCGACGAGATCAGCTTGAGCTGAGTGAAACTGTTCGCGTGAACATACAACCCAAAGAAGTGATCCATCACCTGCGCAAACAAGCGCAAACCCGATCCCACGAAATTGGCTTCGTCTACTGTGAGATGAATCTCAGTGCCACGAACGAAAGTTGGAAACGGATTGCCCGGCAGGCATGCGTTGGCGGGCTTGAACTCAACGGAGACAACGCCGTCAATTTGCCGCTGATTTACCGCGCTTCGGGGCAAGTTGTACAAGCGCAGCATTTCGCGAAGGGCTTCCACACCGCCGCCGGTCAGCGACAAATGGTTGAGGGACAAGTGCGAAATCAAACGCCACAACGCGCCGCGCCCTCGCTCAAACCGGTGCGTCGGCGTGGGTTTGCGAACCAACTTGATTTCGCGCGCGACGCTGCCGCCTTCTAAAAACAAGTCACCACCCGCGTTGCCGACGGCCAACATGCTTGGCAGGTCTCGGTTGGTCGCACGAACGTCGAGTGAGAGCGTGTCAGTCTGCGCCGCGGCTCCTTTTTTAGCAAGTTTATCGCAAGC
>JANPNT010000073.1:0-6124 GCA_031427655.1 Burkholderiales bacterium | reverse complement strand
CTGCAGTTTCAGGTGGCCGACGATGGCGCACAGGCTGTTGATCGGGTGAAACAAGCTCATTTCGACCTGGTGCTGATGGACTGCCAGATGCCCGTGATGGACGGCTACGAGGCCACAGCGGCGATTCGGGCGCTGCCTGCGGGACGCGGCGCAGCGCTGCCGATCGTGGCCTTGACCGCAAACGCGATGCAAGGCGATGAACAACTTTGCCGCGACGCAGGCATGAACGGTTTCCTGGCCAAGCCGTATTCGCTGGCTTCGCTGCATGCCACGCTGGCGGCCTGGCTTCAAAGTGCGCCTGCGACCGCCCTTGCCCCAGCGCCTGCGCTGCCCGCAGCCTCGCTGAGCGCTGCTTCGGTCGCAGCGGATTCGCCGGCCATCAAGGTGGCAACCATCGATGCGCTGCGCGAACTCGACGAGCCGGGCAGCACCGAACTGGTCACGCACTTGGTGGGCTCGTTCGTGAAATCGGCCAACGACAGCCTGGCCCGCGTGGCCGCAGCTGCCATCGAGGGCGACGCCAAAACGCTGGCGCAAGGCGCGCACTCGCTCAAGTCCAGTGCCGCCAATCTGGGAGCCGACGCCCTGGCGGCTTGCTACAGGGATCTGGAGAAATTGGGGCGCGAAGGCCGCATCGACGAAGCCCGCGCCCTCATCGAGCGCACCCGACACGAGCAGCAGCGCGCGTTGCGCGAACTGCGCGATTTGCTGCTGGAGGTCGCGTGACGGCGGCGCGGCAGACCATCCTGGTGGTGGACGACGACGTGGATGCGCGCATGCGCATGCGCGCGGCGTGGCGCGGCGCACGGCGGGCTTCGATGTGCGCACCGCTGTGGGCCGCCAAGACGCCTTGAACCAGTCCAGAGCGGACCCTCTCGGCCTGGTCAGTAGGGTTCGCCAACAACGCCACGGCAGCCACATTGGGGTGGCGCCGCTCCACCAACTTGTGCAGCCAACTGCTTTCAGCAGCTTTTTGCTTGGTTCGAGAGATCATCGGTCTGGCCTGGTGAATCAGCAACGTGCGCCGATACGAGTCACCGCGCTTTCTGATACCCAGCCAAGTGGGCTTGCCACCGCTTGAGTGCTGCTTTGGCACCAACCCCAGCCAGGCTTGCAAGCTGTCTGCCCGTCTTCGAAATTCTTTGCGTTGCCAACGCTGGCGACCAACGCACTGGCAGTGATCGGGCCGATGCCGGGAATGTTTTTGAGCTTGCTGCAGCAGGCCGCGTGTCTGGCTGGCCTGCGCGGTGCGTGCCTTGACAAAGCCTTGGCGCACGCGGTGCAGCGGGAGCACCGATTGCTGCTCGATGTTCTTGATCGGCACAAACCTCATGTTCGGTCGCGCCACAGCCATTTAGACGGCCCAGGCATCAGCCGCGTCGTTCTTGTTCACCTTCAGTCAGGGCATGACGAACTGCGGTGCCATCAGCTTGACGGTGTGCTCTAAGCCCCCCAACTTGCGCGCCCCATGGTGCGAACTACCGCAAGCCTCCATGCCCACCGAGCACGGAGGCAGATCGACAAAGAACGCAATCACCTGGTTACGTTTTAAGCTGCTTCTTCAAGACGGTCTTGCCGTCGTTGGCCGTGCGATTTGAAATACGGTCTTCGCCAAGTAGATGCGAATCGTTGTTTTGTTCATGGCGCACACCGCTGTCGGTTCAAGTGGTTGAGTGACGCTTCCACTTTGGCACGTTGATGCCGTTTCAAGCGGGGGAGTCCGTGCCATTGCGTACGAGAGATGCGCCGTGAGACGCGCCGTGAGACGCTCAACTGGTCCCGCCGACAGGAATCGAACCTGTATCTGCCACTTAGGAGGCGGCCGTTCTGTCCATTGAACTACGGTGGGCGGGAGCGCGATTTTATGTCGCGGGTTTGCGGCCTGAATGCAGCTTCACTGCCAGCGAATGATCCAAATCACGTCGAGTGAATTGTCGCTGCCCGATTGCGCGCGCAGGGTGAAGCGCTGCGCAATTCGGTAGATGAGTTGGAAGGTGCCGGTGGTGCTGTTCAGGCCGCGTTCGTAGCCGACGTACCAACGCCTTGACAGTTGTTTGCCGAGGATCAGGATGGTCTCGCGGGTGTCCCCGTCGGTTTGGCGCAGCGACAGTTCGTCCAGGCCGATGGATTTGATGAATTGATCGGTCACGCCTTCTCCTTCACCGGCCAGCAAGGCCATCGCGGCGCGTTGCAACAGCGCGGTGTCGGTGCGGCCCAGGCCGTCGCTGGCACGGCCTAAAACCAACCACGACAGCTTGTCAATTTCCGACACCTCAGGCTCGGAGAACAAGCGGATGCGCGGGTTCTGGGAATTGCCGGTGATGTTGACACCCACCCGCAGGTCGATGTTGGGGCGGGTGGCTTGGATGTCGAGCCGGGGGTTTTCGGCGGGGCCGTTGAAGCTGATGGTGCCTCGGTCAATGGTGAGCTTCTGGCCGTAAGCGGCGTAGGTGCCATCGAGCGCGCGCACGGTGCCGTTGAGGGCCAGCTTGCCGTCGGGCGCGGTGATGCGCAAGTCGCCTTGCAAGCCGCTGTCGAGGCCGCGGCCGCGCAGGCGCAGCCTGTCGCCCAGGTCTACTCGCAGGTTCAGGGCCACTTTGCGCGCGCGCTTGGGTAGGGGTTTTTCCGCGGCGGCTTCCGCCGCAACCACGTCGGGCGATTTAGGCGCGGCTTTGCCTGCGGCGCGCACCACTTGCACGTCGTCGGACAGCACGGGAGCGTCGCTGCGGCTGAAGTCAATCAAGCCTTCGTCCACGCGAAACGCGCCGTCAAGTGCCACTTTGTCGGCGTCGAGTTGCAGCTGCGCCTCGCCGCTGGCCACAACACGGCGGTCGACCCGGCCGAGCAACTGAAACTTGTCTGCGCGCAGCCTCAAGTTGGCCTGCGGCGCGGCACCCAACACCGCACTTCCTTCCAGGGTCACGGTGCCTGCACCGGCTTTGGCCGTGAAGCGCTCGATGCGTGCGGTGCTGCCTTGCAGGGCAATCAACACATCACCGTCTGACACGTTCACGCCTTGCAAAAAGTTGCGCACCCCCACGCCCGTGCCGCGAATTTCACCGGTGTATTCAGGCGCGCCAAATCGCCCGCCAATGCTGGCGCTGGTGCGCAGGCCGCCGTTGATGCGCCAGCCTGTAGGTATCCAATTGCCCCAGGTGCCGAGGTTGGCCACTTGCACTTCCAGCACGCCCGACAAGGGCGCGTCTGAGGGTGGCCACATTGCCGTGGGCGAGGTGCGTGCCACCACCGCACCCGCTGCCACGCCCAGCGTTTTTCCAGCCAGGCCTTGGGTGAAGCTCCAGACGCCTTTGTCGGCGTTCAGGCCCAAGCGCAGGTCGGTCAGCTCCAGCGCTTGCGTGCTGGTTTCGTCGGTGACGGTGAGGTCGCCGCTGGCGCGTTCCAACACCACGTCGGCGCTGAAGGTGGGGCTGCTCAGCAACTTCAGGCGGCCCACCACTTTGAGGTCACCGCCCCAGCCAAAGTCGGGCTGAAGGCGGGCCAATACCGGCGCGATGGGAAATGCGTCGAGGCTGACTTCGGCGTCGAGTCGGGCGGCTTGCTTCAGGCCATTGGCGTCGGCGCTTTCGGCCTGCCACGCGATGCGGTTCCAGCGCAACTTGGCGCCCAGCACATCGGCTTGGCCGGGTTGCACAGCGGCGCGCAGTGGGCCGCCGCTCCACTGCACCTCTACGGCCACGTCGCGGGTGCGCAGCAAAGGCGCGCTGCTGTTGCTGGACTGCGCGTCGATTTTTTGCACCGTGCCGCGCCAACCTGCCGACGGAAGTCCGCCCAGTTTGTCATTCGCCGCAAACAACCCGCCTTGCAAGTTGAGCGTGGCCTGCGTCCCGGGAGGGGCCGCGTTGGCTCTGACTGGCAGGGTGCCGTTTTGCAAGGCATCGGTCCAAGCGGGAGGCAGCGCTTTGGCGGCCAGGCTCACCTCGGCGATGTGCGCGCGCGCAGTGCCTTTCAGCTGCCATTGCAGGCTTTGCAGCACCGCTCCATTGATCGATGCATCGGTGATGCTGCCGTTGGACTCGACCGGCGCATCGGGACTGCTGCCTGCTTGCCAACGTGCTGTGGCTTGCTTGGCGCTGAAGCCGCCCACGCGCAAAGCAGCGGCATCGACTTGGCCCTGCGTGGTCAGTGCAGGCCAGCGCCCGTTGACACGCGCCGTGGCGTTCACCGCGCCGCTGAACGCTGGTGCGGTGCCAGCTTGCACCAAGCGCCACAAAGGTGCCAGCGGTTGCAAATTGGGCGCGGCCAAAGTCAAGGCCCACGCGTCTGCCGCGCCTGCGTTTTTGCTGTTGTCGAGCAATGCCGCCAAGCTGCCTGAGGCGTTCAGGGTGTTGCCCGCAGCGGTTAGCTCAAGTTCGGCTTTGAGTTGCCCTTTGTCTGCGGTGCGCAAACTCGCAGCGCCTTGCAGCGGCACACCGGCCAGCACACTGCGGGCCACGGTCATGCTGGCTTGGCCTTGCACGGCGGCCACGCGCTGCGGCATTGACAGGGCCGCATCAAACAGCGCAGGCGGCAACTTCACATCAAACTCAGCCGTAGCGTTCAAACGGTGCGGGCCTTGTCGCCACGCCGAGTTTTCAGGCCCCGACCACCAAGGCAGCGGGTCAAAGTCCACCAGCTTGCCGTTGCCTTTGGCGGACCAAGCTGTGCTGGCATCAGGCCGTTGCACCAAGCCGCTGACGCTGGCTTTGGCATCGCCCACGGCCGCTTGGAATTGACGCAGCTCGATGCGTTGCGCTTTTGCGTTGGAGTTGGCGTTTGAGTTGGAGGCGGTGAGATCGACCAACAACTGCGCATTTCTGACTTTGCTGAGCGCCGTGCCGCTTTGCAGCATGCGCCCGTTCAACGCGCCTTTCAGGTCGATCGCCGCGTTGCCCGGCACGTTGAAATCCCGCCCCACCAGCGTGACGGGGCCGCCCAATTGCAAGGGCGCCGCGCGGTTGTCGAGCAGGGCGGGTTGAACGTCGCGGAGTGTTGCGTCGACCTGCCAGCGCTGCGGTGTGTAGCGACCTTCTCCGCTGAGCGTGCCGGCCGCTTGTTCAGCGTTGCCCAAAGTGGCCCGCAAGCTTTGAATGTCGAAGTTGCTGGGGTTGTTGACTTGTGCGCGCACTTCAAACTTCGCATCACGCACCGGCAACTTGCCTTCGTTCCAGCGGCCGGCCGCGTCGTTGCTCAGTTGTAGTTGGACGCGCGCGGGTTGGTCGATCCCGCTGCTGGTGGCCAGCGCATTTCCCGTGAGGGCGGTGAAGGGCAGGGCGCTTGAGAACGCCGACACATCAAGCGCTTTGGTGCTGGCCTGCAAGTCGGCCAGCGGCCAAGCGGCGAAGGGTCGAATTGTTGCCAGGGCTTCAAGCGACTGGGCCTTTGCCGCCTCACCTGCTTGAAGCTTCGCCTGCGCGTTGATTTGTTCCAGCGGCCCCGACAGCGCCAGCGTAGCGTTCCACGTCAGCGCTTGCGAGCCGAGTTGTGTCAGCTTCACCTCCGCCTGCAGCGGCAGCTTGCCCTGCGTTGCGATGTTTCCCGTGGCCTGCGCCCGCAGCTTGTCCCACGCAAAACTTAAATCTTTGATGCGGTGTTGTTGGCCCGTGTCGGCACCCAAATGCAACTGCGCCTGCAACTCGGTGAGCGGTTTGTCGGGCAGTGCGCTGAGCGTGAGTTGGCCCACTTGCAGGCTTGCTATTTCAATTTCCAATGCCTGATTCAACACCCGCAGGCGCAGGTCGGTGGGCGCTTGGAGCGGCGGCGCGGTCGGGTCGGGCGTGGTGCGCAGCTTGATGCTCGCAGCCTTCAGTTCCGCCACGCTCAGCTTGATCCACTGTGCCTGCGACGTGTCGAACTTCAGCTTCAGGCCCTTCCAACGGAGGGCCGTGAGGTCGATTCCGTCGGCGTTTGCGTCCCCTTTATTCCTTGGAAACCGGTAGCTCACCGCTTGAGCTTCAAAGTCGCCGAGCAACGCGCCGCTCGGGCCGGTGACTTTCAAGTTGGGCACCAGAGACATCAACCAAGCCGAGCCCGATGCGGTGCGCGCGGCCCACCAAGCAGTGCCCAGTGCGGTCAGCAGCAGCAGCCCGATCAAGGCCAGCGCCGCAAGCACACCGCGCACACTGCG
>JANPNT010000072.1:0-1803 GCA_031427655.1 Burkholderiales bacterium | reverse complement strand
CATTGTGGCTGACGTAAAAGATCGGGCGCGTATTGGCCAATCAATTAACAAGGCATTGAAGGAAGGGAAGGGGGTAATTATGGTGTGACCTGGGTGCCGCGCCTGCGCCGATACGCGCGGGCGCTGGTAGGTAACCGCGAGGACGCCGATGACTTGGTGCAAGACACGCTGGAGCGGGCGCTGGCCAAATCGGCGCTGTGGGGTGGCGTGGCGGACATGCGGGCCTGGTTGTTCGGCATGATGCACAACCTGCACGTGGACGGTGTGAGGCGGCCCAAGCTGCACACCGTTGTCCTGGATGACGATACCCCCGAGGTGCCTGTCGCAGCGACCCAGGGTGAAAGTCTTGCCGTCATGGATTTACAGGCGGCACTGGAGAAACTACCTGTTGAACAAAGGGAGATCATTTTGTTGATTGCGCTGGAAGATATGAGCTACGCTGAAGTGGCCACTGCGCTGGGCATCCCCATCGGGTCCGTCATGTCGCGCCTGTCGCGTGGTCGCGAGCGCTTGCGTTCTCTCATGGAAGGCCAACCTGATCCCGTTCGCCTCAAAGTCGTTAAATGAATAGACCGTCATGAACTCTGACACGCTCCCCCCAACACCCGTCACTGAAGCCGAATTACAAGCCTATGTGGACCGTCAACTCACGCCGAAGCGCCAGCGCGAGATTGAAGCGTATCTGGCCCGTCGCCCTGAAGAGGCGCAACGCGTCGACAGCTACCTGGCCCAAAAGCGCGAACTGCGCGCACTGTTTAATTCCGTGCTTGAAGAACCCCTGCCGCAGCGGCTTCGGCTGGCTGCGAGGCCACGCACGCCCTGGTATATGCAGCGCATGGCCGCCGGCATTGCCATTGCCGTGGTCAGTGGCGTTGCAGGTTGGGGGCTGCGCGGCGGGCTGGGCACCGAGCCGGGTGGCGGCATGGTCGCGCAGCGCACGCCCAGCGCCATGACCGTTGCATCAGCCACCGGGTTTGCGCAGCGCGCGGCGATTGCCCATGCGGTCTACAGCCCCGACGTGCGTCGGGCCGTTGAAGTCGGTGCCGACCATGAAGACCAACTGGTGGCCTGGCTGTCCAAGCGCATGGGCTCACCCATGAAGCCGCCACATTTACAAGCGCTGGGTTATGCACTTGATGGTGGCCGGTTGTTGCCGGGCGACAAGGGGCCTGTCGCGCAGTTCATGTACCACGATAATGCCGGTGCCAAGCTGACGCTGTATGTCTCCAACGAGATCACTGGGCTAGGTGCTGCGGCGCCAAGCCAGAAGAATCAGGAAACGGCTTTCCGCTTCGCCCAGGAAGGCAGTGTCAATGTTTTCTACTGGGTCAATGGAGCTTTCGGCTATGCCATTTCGGCTGATGCTGACAAGGCCGAGCTCGCGCGGGTGTCCGGCGAGGTCTACCGGCAGCTCGAAGCGTCACGCTGAATGCGCCTGCTGCATTGACTGCGCAGAACGGAAAAGGTACTCAGATCAGAAGCTTTGCCCAATTCATCGAATAAACCTGACAGCCGTTGGCGCCATCGAGCGCGCGCCGGTCCATCCCGCTGGCTTATCGAAGAACTGTACTTTGCCGGCCCTTGAGCTAAACCCGCTTTCTTAACTTTCCGAAAGATCCCATGACCGACCCACTCAACGACTCACGCCGCGAATTTCTGAAAGTCGCCGCCACACTTCCGGCCGTTGTAGCGGCACCGTGGGCTTTGGCCCAAGGTGCCTCATCCGCCCCCGCGTCCACAATGAATGCTTCTGCCAGCGCAGACATCGCTCCGGCAGATCGCGTCTTCATCACCAACGAGGAC
>JANPNT010000071.1:0-3884 GCA_031427655.1 Burkholderiales bacterium | reverse complement strand
CGAGACATAAAGGCTGTTCAGTTCTTCGCGATCACGAGCTGCGGACTCGACCGCCAACACATCACGCAGCGAAAGCGGACAACGCGCAGCCGACTCTGAATAAACAAAGGCACAGCGCTCAGGTGCTGCAGCTTCGATAGGCCAATCGATGAGGATGCTGGCGGTCTCGGCGCGCTGCGGCTCGGGGTCGGCGTCCATCACAAAAACGACATCCGCTTCCAAACCTTTGGCCCCGTGGACCGTCAGCAACTGCACTGCATCGGGCTGAAAAGGCAGCGGCAACTTGACGGCACCGCGCTTCAAGGCGCGCACAAAGTTGTACGGCGTGGCATAGCGCGCACCGTTCAGGCTGAGCGACAAACCTAGCAGCGCGTCCACCGCATTCAAGGCCGCGCTTCGACGCTCGGCGGGCAAGGCTGCTACGGTGCGTTCGCGGACTTCGCCTTCGCCGACGATGCGGTCCAGCAAGTCGTGCGGCGGTAAATGTTGAGCGGCGTTGCTCCAGCTTTGCAGCAAGCTTTGCGCCCTGGACAGGGCTGCGCTCACCTGAGTCAATGACATCAAGGCAACCCACCAAGTGCTGATGTCCGCCGACGCTTTCACTGCCTGTGCAATCTGGATCAAATCCGCATCGTTCGCGCCGAACAGCGGGCTGCGCAGCGCCTGCGCTAGGGCCAAGTCTTGGCCGTGCGAGGCCAGCACGTCCAACACCGCTACCAAGTCAAGTACCGGCGGGGAGGCCATCAAAACCGTGGCCTCAGCCGCCGCGCGCGGCAGGTGCAAGGCGGCCAATTCTTGGGCCACCCAGCGCAGTGAAACCCGTTTTCGGCTGAGGATGTAGATGTTGCCGGGCCGCACGTTTTGATTCATCACCAATTCTTGAACTGCCAGCGCTACCTGCCGTGCTTCTTGTTGGCGCAGAGCTTCTTCGGGCAGATGGCGCGGCGTGGTCAGGCTGTTGCGCCAGACCAAGGCCTCGACGGGGTCGCCGCCACGCTCGGCTTTGCTTGGGCGTTCAGTGGGGGGCAAAGTGAACACACCCACCGGCTGAGTGGACTGCCCTGGCGCCGCTTCCGCACCCGTCGTGTGCGCGCGAAAGCCTTGGAACTCACGGCTGTTTTGCGCCTGCCCAAACACCGCGTTCACCGCCGTCAACACCCCTGGCAAATTGCGCCGGGTGTGGTCGCACTCCAGCACATGACCTTGCAAACCGTCGACCACAAATTCACGCGCCGCTTCAAACACGCGTGGCTCGGCGCGCCGAAACCGGTAGATGCTCTGCTTCGGGTCACCGACGATGAACACGCCCGGGGGGCGCTGCCCGCTGCCACCGCCACCCGCACCGGCGTAGCCCGACAACCAAGCGTGCAAGGCTTGCCATTGCAAAGGGCTGGTGTCTTGAAACTCATCCACCATCACATGGCGAACACTGGAATCGAGCCGCTCTTGCAGCCAGCCGGACAAGTTGCTGTCGCGCAGCAAGGCCAGGGCGCAGCGCTCCAGATCAGGCATGTCGGCCAGGCCGCGCGAGCGTTTGTAAGCCGCAAATTGCGCCATCAACACACGTGCCAAACGCAGCATGCGCAGGTGTTCCTCGTGGGCGGCTTGTTGGTCGCAGGCCTGCTGAATTTGTGTCAGGCAGGCGACGGCTTCGTCGAGCTGAGGTACGTCCAATTTTTTGCGCAGCTCGCCCTTTTGAGTAAACAGCGCCGCCCATGCGCCCGCGAAGGCAGCCGACGCTTCACCCTTGCGCATGGACTGTTCCAACACGCCACCTTGCTTGCGCGGCACCGCGCCGGTTTGCGCGCCCAAGGCTTTGGCAACCGACAGCATCAAGCCGCGAATTTCGGGCGCTTGCACACGATGTTGCGGGTGGGCCAGCCCGGCAAATTCGGCCCACTGCACGGCCGCATCGGGCACGCTGCTTTCCAACCGACCGGCGGCGTCAGTCAGCTCAATTTCAATGCGCTTTTGCCAAGCGGTGTCCAGCCATTTGCGTAACTGCGAACGGCCGCGCAGCAGCACCTGGGCATCAAAGTCGGCGCGCAGGGCTTCGTCTTTCAACACCGCCGCATGAAAGCGCCGGTACACCGCTGGCAGGTGTTCCGCCAAGTCTTCGATCAACTGCATGTCGGCTTGCAAACCCAGATCGGCCAGCATGTCGAGCGGCGCGGCGCGCAGCAGTTGGGAAAACCACGCGTGGAAGGTGCGTATCTCCACCGGGCGCCCGCCGCTGAGCACGCGGTCTTGCAGTGCGCCCAACGCGGGCTCAAATTCGCGCGCTTGGGCATCGCTCATGCCGCGCTGCGTCAGTGCCGTGATGCGCTGTTCGGCGCTGCACGCAGGTGCTGCAAATTCAGCCAACCAATCGTTCAGTCGAGTGCGCATTTCACCGGCGGCTTTCCGGGTGAAAGTGATAGCCAAGATGTCTTGTGGCGCGGCACCGTCCAACAGCGCACGCAGCATGCGTGACACCAACATCCAGGTTTTGCCGGCGCCCGCACAAGCCTCGACCACGATGCTGCGGCGCGGGTCGCAGGCCAGCGCGTAGAACTGCGTCGGGGTGACGCTTTTGCCGTTGGCTTGGTAAGCGGGATCGGCCGCAAAGAGGCTCATGCCTCTTCCCCGACCATCAAGTCTTCAGCCGCCCAATCGTCTTTACGACACAAGCCGCGCGCTTCGCAAAAATCACAGGCACGGCCTTCGCCCAAGGCGGGCAGGGGCGCACCTTCGCGTATGCGTTGCAATTCGCTGCCCATGCCCTCCACCAGCAGCTCGGCGCTGGCTTGCACGTCGAGCAAGTTCAACTCGACGATGCGGTCGCTTTCGTCCAAAAACCAATAGGCGGCGGCTATCTCACCAGGCGCTTCGCCCTGCGCTGCCATGAGTGCTGCGTAGAAAGGCAGCTGGGTGTCTTCGCCTTGCTTGACGGCCGCGCGCAAGGTGGCGGCCTGGCCGGTTTTGTAGTCGATCAACTGAATCACCGGACCGTCTTGTTTGTTTTCATGGGCGGGTTGGCTGTCCACCCGGTCAATCACGCCTTCCATGCTGACGCCTTGCCACGACGGCGGCTGCGTGCTGAGCTTGCGTTCACCGTCCAACCACTGCGCGCCCGCGGCGTCGCGCTCGTGCAGCCACGCCACATAGCGCGGCACGAAGCGCGCAAAACTGGCGCGGTAGGGCAAGAACTCGGCTTCATCCAAACCCGATGCTTCAGTCTGAAGTGCAGCGGCGAGGTGCAAGGCGTAGGCCTCGTCTTCCGGCGAAGCGGGTTCGCTGCGCAACAGATGAAACCGGTGCAGCACGGCGTGCAGCCAGGTTCCGTAGTCGCGCTTTTCCAACTCGATGTCCAATTCGTCCACCGCTTTCAGCTTCAACATGCGCAGCGTAAAAAATCGGTAAGGGCAGGCGCGCAAAGCCTCACAGGCGCTGGCGCTCAAGCGGCTGGGCAGCATGCCGGGCGCTTGCGGCAAGGGGCGGGCCACCAGGGCGGGCTGAACTTGGGCCAGGATGCGCGGATCCTCGGCGGCGTCTAAGCGGATTCCCGCCCGTGCTGCCTTGAGCGTCCATTGCGCCAACAGCGGGCTGACGGTCAAAGGGTCGCCGCCGTCGTCAATGCGACGCAAAAAAACGACTTCGGATTGTTGACAGACTTGCGCGAATGCCAGGCTCAATGCCACGCGCTTTTCTTCGCGCGTAGGCACGCCCAGCGAGAGCGCTTCGGTGTCGCTGAGCAGGCCGGTGGCAGCCGAAGCCGAGCCCAAATGTTTGCTGTCGGCACCGGGAAACACCACGGCAGCAAAGGGCCGCAGCACGGCTTGGCCCAGCGGGGTAATGACAACGGGCGCGTTGGGCAGGCCACCAAGTGGACTTGGCGCGGTCCC
>JANPNT010000070.1:0-3454 GCA_031427655.1 Burkholderiales bacterium | reverse complement strand
ATGCCAACAGGCGGTCGACCAGGGGATGCATCGCCGATGGCAAGACGTGGTTCATGGCGCAATAGCCCGGCGGCGCCGCATCACAGCGGCCGCAGTCGCATGGGCTGCGGCGCAAAGCCGTGGTTCAAGGGGCCGCTGCCCGCGCCGGTGCGCACGCTCGCACCCGCGGCCAGTGCGCCGCGCACGAAGTCGCGGGCCTGCTGAACCGCCTGCAGCAGGCCGTCACCCAGCGCCAGGCGGGCCGCAATGGCGCTGGACAGGGTGCAGCCTGTGCCATGCGTGTTCGTCGTGACGATGCGCGGTGCGCGCAGCCACTGCGGCGGCGTGCCCGGTTGCAACAGCAGGTCGGCGACGGTGGCGCCGGGCCGATGGCCGCCCTTGAGCAACACGGCCCGCGCGCCCATGTCCAGCAGCTGCTGCGCCGCGTCGGCCATGTCGGCCTCGGTGTGCAGAAGACGGCCGACCAACATCGCTGCTTCATCGAGGTTGGGGGTCACCAACAGTGCACGCGGGAACAGCAGACGCACCAGCGCAGCGATCGCCGACGGGTCGATCAGCGCGGCACCACTGGTGGCCACCATCACCGGATCCAGCACCGTCTGGCGCAGGTGGTGGCGGTCGAGCGCCGCGGCGACCGTCTCGATGGTCGGCGCCGAGTGCAGCATGCCGTTCTTTACCGCATCGACGCCGATGTCGTCGACCACCGCATCGATCTGGTCGGCCAGCATGTCCAGCGGCACGGCGTAAATCGCGCGCACGCCGGCGGTGTTTTGAGCGGTCAGCGCTGTGATGGCAGTGGTGCCGAAGCAGCCCAGAGCGGCAAAAGTCTTCAGGTCGGCCTGCACGCCGGCACCGCCGCCAGAGTCGGAGCCGGCAATCGAGAGCACCCGCACATACTGCGCACTGGGCGGTGGCCCAGTGGAAACGGGCGTAGTGACTAGGGTGTTCATCAATCCTCCAAGCGTGCGTGACAAGCAATGCTCCGAAGGACGCGCCCCTGTTGCCAACATGGCCTGACAGCGGCTGCTCTTCTTACGCCGGCATAAACCGGATCAAGTTCGCGGGTTTGGATCTCAGAACGCTGATGCGTACACCCCGGAGCACTGATATTGTGGCGCGTTTGCAGAAGCGCGCTGCATCACGGTCTTGGACGACCGCTTTGACGCCGCCAATGCCTTAAACCGGATGTCAGCTCAGGGTCGAAAACCGACCCTGACAACAGGTGACGATTGGGCGACCATCGACGCGAGCTCGCGCTTCCTCGACGGAATAAAAGAAACTCCGCCGAACAGCCCTCACTCCCCCAACAACCGCACCTTCACGCTTTTCCCTTTGACCGTTCCTGCGTTCAATTTCGCGGCCGCTTGTTGGCCAATTTTTCGGTCCACGGCTACATAGGTCGCAAACTCATTGACGTTGATCTTGCCGACTTGGCTGGCGGCGTAGCCAGCGTCTTTGGTGAGCGCGCCCAGCACGTCACCGGGGCGGATTTTTTCTTTGCGGCCACCCAAAATTTGCAAGGTCACCATGGGCGGAATCAAGGGGCCGCTTTTGCCTGATTCTCCGGTTGCAGTCAGCTCGCTCAAGGGCTGCCACTGCGATGTGAAGCCTTGGGCTTTTTCGATGTTGCCGACGCGGCCCATCTCGTCCATGCTGACCAGGCTCAGTGCCCAACCGGCTTCGTCCACACGGCCGGTGCGGCCGATGCGGTGGGTGTGGGTTTCCAGCTCGTAGCTGATGTCAACGTTGATGACGGCTTCGAGTTGCGCAATGTCCAAACCGCGCGCCGCCACGTCGGTGGCCACCAGCACGCTGCAACTGCGGTTGGCAAATTGCACCAGCACTTGGTCGCGGTCGCGTTGGTCCAGGTCGCCGTGCAACTCCAGCGCTGAAAAACCTTGGCCGCGCAGCACGTCCACCAGGTCGCGGCATTGCTGCTTGGTGTTGCAAAACGCCAGCGTGCTGACGGGGCGGTAGTGGTTGAGGAGCTTTGAGACCGCATGCAGCCGCTCGCTGTCTTTGACCTCATAAAAGCGCTGGCGAATCTTGCTGCTGGAGTGTTGCGCCAGCAGCTTCACCTCTTTGGGCGCGCGCATGAATTGCTGGCTCAGCTTGACGATGCCGTCGGGGTAGGTGGCCGAGAACAGCAAGGTTTGACGCGTCTTGGGGCACTGTTTGATGACGCTGGCGATGTCTTCAAAAAAGCCCATGTCGAGCATGCGATCGGCTTCGTCCAGCACCAGGGTGTTCAGCGCTTGCAGGTCGAGGCTGCCGCGCTCCAGGTGGTCCATGATGCGGCCCGGCGTGCCCACCACGATGTGCGCTCCGTGCTCCAAACTGGCCAGTTGCACGCGGATGGTGGCGCCTCCACACAGCGTCAAGATTTTGATGTTTTCTTCGGCCCGCGCGAGCCGCCGAAGTTCTTGCGTCACCTGGTCGGCCAGCTCGCGCGTGGGGCACAGCACCATGGCTTGCACCGCAAAGCGGCGCACGTTCAGGTTGGCCAAAACGGCCAGCGCAAACGCAGCGGTTTTGCCGCTGCCGGTTTTGGCCTGCGCAATCAGGTCGTGGCCTGCCAACGCCAAGGGCAGGGCCGCGGCTTGAATGGGCGTCATCGCCAAATACCCAAGCTGCGCCAAATTGGCCAGCACGTTGGGTGGCAGCGGCAATTGGCTGAATGCGTTGTCGGCGGTTGCGGCGTTGGGTGCGGTTGTGGGTGTGGGGGCTTGGGTCATCCCCGATTATCGAGACTCCTTTTTTAGGGGCCCGCCCGCTACCATCGTTATTCACTGCACTCATCGAACCACCCATGGCACTCAGCCTGCTCGCCCTGTTAGACGACATCGCCACCGTGCTGGACGATGTGGCCTTGCTGACCAAGGTAGCGGCGCAAAAAAGCGCAGGCGTGTTGGGCGATGACTTGGCATTGAACGCGCAGCAAGTCCACGGCGTGACCGCCGAGCGCGAGCTGCCGGTGGTGTGGGCCGTGAGCAAAGGCTCGGCTTTGAACAAGGCGATCTTGGTACCGCTTGCCTTGACCATCAGTGCGCTTGCACCTTGGGCGGTGACGCCGCTGTTGATGTTGGGAGGTTTGTTTTTGTGCTTTGAGGGCTTCGAGAAATTGGCGCACCGCTATTTGGTGCAGACAGATTTGCACTCGGCCGCGCAGGACACCCAGCGTAAAACGGAATTGGTTCAGGCCTTGGCCGATCCGGCGGTGGACATTGCCGCATTCGAGAAAGACAAAATCAAAGGGGCCATCCGCACCGACTTTGTGTTGTCGGCCGAGATCATTGCCATCACTTTGGGCACCGTCGCCACGCAGCCTTTGCTCACGCAATTCGGTGTGCTGGCGCTGGTGTCGGTGGTGATGACGGCGGGCGTTTACGGTGCGGTGGCGGGCATCGTCAAGGTCGACGATTTCGGCTTGTTTTTGAACCGCAGCGCGGGCGAA
>JANPNT010000069.1:0-3348 GCA_031427655.1 Burkholderiales bacterium | reverse complement strand
TGCTCGGTCTATAATCGGAGGCTGACCGATCCTCTGCCGAGCCGGTTCGCTGGAAGTCGCAAGTTGGCTTCATCAACGCGAGCCAGACCTACAACCTTTTCAACCACGGCGTTGGCAAGATCGCAAAGAGAAAGCAAACCCATGGACCTGATCCAAACGCTAGAACAAGAAGAAATTGTTCGCCTGAACAAAACGATTCCTCCGTTCGCCCCAGGCGACACCGTGATCGTCAGCGTGAACGTTGTGGAAGGCACACGCAAGCGCGTGCAGGCGTATGAAGGCGTTGTGATTGCCAAGCGCAACCGCGGACTGAATTCCAGCTTCATCGTCCGCAAAATTTCCAGCGGCGAAGGCGTCGAGCGCACCTTCCAAAATTACAGCCCCCTGATCTCGTCCATCGAAGTCAAGCGTCGCGGCGATGTGCGCCGTGCCAAGCTGTACTACCTGCGTGACCGTTCGGGCAAGTCGGCCCGAATCAAAGAAAAATTGGCTGTCAAAGGCTGAGCCTGATATTCAGCATTCGCTGCGAAAGCCGCCTTCTGGCGGCTTTTTCTATTAAAACCAAAGAAGCTTCATGGCCTTGAGTTTCGACCCACAAGAATTGCCCGTCATCGGCAAAGACGACCATTTGGCGCGTGTGCCCGCTGAACGTCTGCGTCCTGAGTCGCTGCGCACACGATTTGTGAATCCGCCGGTGTGGCAGCCCGAAATCGTGACCGAGCACCGCTTCACCGAACGCCAACCCACGCACGCGTCGGTGTTGGTGCCATTGGTGCAGCGCGATGAGTTGATGGTGCTGCTGACCCAGCGCACAGACCATCTCACCGACCATCCCGGCCAAATCAGCTTCCCCGGAGGCCGCGCCGAGCTGACCGACGCCAACGCCACCGCTACCGCGCTGCGCGAGGCGCAAGAAGAAATCGGCCTGGAGGCGCGCTTTGTGGACGTGCTGGGCAGCATGCCCACCTACACCACCGGCACCGGCTTCATCGTGACGCCGGTGGTGGCTTTGATCGACCCCGGCTTCAGCGTCAATGCCGACCCTTTCGAAGTTGCCGAGGTGTTTGAAGTGCCGCTGTCATTTCTTATCAACCCCGCCATGCACCATCGCCATGCGGTGGATGTGTCGGGCATCAGGCGCGAGTTTTTCTCGATGCCGTGGGAGGGTCTGGGCACAGATGGCCAGCCGCGGCGCTATTTTGTGTGGGGTGCCACGGCGGCCATGCTGCGCAATTTTTATGGTTTCTTGCTGGCTTGATTCGATGCAAGTTAAGGCACTGAGCCCTCGGTATCATCATCGCGCATGAGCTTTTTCGCTGTCCTCTTCGCGTTGTTGTTAGAGCAACTCAAGCCTTTGCCGCGAGGCAACAAGGTGCATGACGCGCTCACCGCGTGGATGCGCTGGACCGGTCGCAACTTTGACGCCGGTGGCAATCACCACGCTCGGGTGGTGTGGTGCATCACTGCCCTGGTGCCCGCGCTCCTGGTGTGGGGAGTTTTTGCTGCACTAGCCCACTTCAGCGTTTTGTTGGCCTTGGCTTGGAACGTGGCGGTGCTTTACCTGACATTGGGATTTCGCCAATTCAGTCACTATTTCACTGACATTCGTCAAGCGATCGAAAAGGGCGACGAGTTTGAAGCGCGCCGCTTGCTCACCGAGTGGCGACACTTGGACGCCAGCGAACTGCCGCGCACCGAGCTGCTGCGCCATGTGATCGAGCATTCGCTGCTCGCCGCCCACCGCCACGTGTTCGGCGTGTTCTTCTGGTTTGTGGTGTTGTCAACGGTGGGTTTGGGCCCGGCGGGCGCGGTGCTCTACCGCATGGCCGAGTTTGGCAGCCGCTACTGGGCCTACAAAAATTTCACGGTGGGTGAACCCACCAACGAGCGTTTGATGGCCTTGTCGCAACGCCTGTTCACTTTGCTCGACCATGTGCCCGCTCGCATGACAGCATTCGGCTTTGCAGTGGTCGGCAATTTTGAAGAAGCGGTGAACGGCTGGCGCCGCGACGCCGCGCTGTGGAAGCATCCCAACGAGGGCATCATCTTGGCGGCGGCGGCTGGTGCGGTGGGCGTTCAGTTGGGCGGCAATGCAGCCCCCGGTGTCACGCCGGACCGTTCGAAGACCTTTGAATTGGGTGCCGCTGCGCAAAATTTGGCGGCCTTGGGTTCCACGCCGGGTGCCATTCCGGCATCCGATCATTTGCGCAGCGTGGTGGGCCTCGTATGGCGCTCCATGGTGCTTTGGATGCTGGTGCTGGCGCTGTTGTCGCTCGCCAACCTGACGGGCTGAACTTGCTTCTGCACTACCAGCGCGTTTGACCCAGTTCGCGCAAGATCTCGCCGTAAATCCGCAAGCGCGATTCGCTGATGTCACCGCGCTGCACGGCCGCGGTCACGCCACAGCCAGGCTCGCTTTGATGGGTGCAGTTGTAGAACTTGCATTCGGTAGATGCCGCTCGAAAGTCGGGCATCAAATTGGGCAGTTTTTGCGCGTCGACTTGGCGCAGCCCAAATTCTTGAAAACCAGGCGAGTCGATCAAGCCGGTGCGCCGTACCGCGTCCAACCAATACCACTGCGTGTGGGTAGTGGTGTGTCGACCCGAATTCAGCGCATGCGAAATCTCACCGACTTGAGCCTTCGCATCGGGTGCCAATAAATTGATGAGCGTGCTCTTGCCGGTGCCACTGGGCCCCAACACCAAGGTGGTTTTGTCGGCCAGCAGCGGGTCGAGCAAAGCGCGCGCTTCATCAGCTCGAGTTTTCAGCCCCACCTCCAACACCTCAACGCCCATCGCGCTGTAAGGCAGCAACCGCGAACGGGCTTCGCTGATGCTGGGCAGGTCGGTCTTGTTCAGCAAAATGCGCGCGGCGATGTGGGCGCTTTCGGCAGCAATCAGTGCGCGCGCGAGTTGCGATTCGCTGAACATTGGATCGCTGGCGACCATGATCAGAATTTGATCCAGGTTGGCCGCGAAGGCTTTGGTCTTCCACTGATCTTGGCGGTACAGCAAGTTGCTGCGCGGCTCCATCCGCTCGATCACGCCTTCATCACCTGCGACTTTCCAAGCCACTCGGTCGCCCACCACCAAGTCGCTTTTTTTGCCACGCGGATGGCAGGTGGTGCGCACGCCGTCGGCGCTTTCAACAATGTAGTGGCGGCCATGGCCTGCGACCACCACGCCCGCGTGCACCGGCTCGGGGTGTTCAGTCAAACAAGGGCCACGAGTTCGTTCACCTGAGCGGCGCAGATGAAATCGTTGATGGAAATGCCGCCCACCGAGTGCGTGTTGAAGCGCACGACGCAGCGGTTGTAGCTCACCGCCAAGTCAGGGTGATGGTCTTGGG
>JANPNT010000068.1:0-4949 GCA_031427655.1 Burkholderiales bacterium | reverse complement strand
ACGCTGCCGAGTACACCCAAAGCACTGCGGCTCTGAAAAAGAACTGGGGCCGCCTGCACGCCGGCGATGCCGAGCCATTGCCCAAAGACGACAAAGTGCTGGCCGCCTGGGGCTTGTTCCATGCCGGTGAATTCCAAAAAGCCACCGAAGCGGGTTTGAAACTGGGGAATTCAGGAACAACAATTGCCAACAAAGCGCAGTCCATTTACGCCAACTATCTGGAAGCCAACGAGAAGACCAAACTCGCACTGTTTTTAGAGGTTTCGCAGCGCGCCGAAGCGCTGATCGCGGCCGAGCCGAACAACCCCAACGCGCACTACTTCATGGCCTACGCTTTGGGCCGTTACAGCCAGGGCATCAGCATCACCAAAGCGCTGGCACAGGGCTTGGGCAGCAAGGTCAAGGGCGCACTCGAAACCACCATCAAGCTGCAACCCAAACACGCCGATGCGCACATCGCGCTGGGGGCATTTCATGCTGAAGTGATCGACAAAGTCGGCTCGCTGCTGGGCCGCACACAAGGTGCCAGCAAAGACACCGGCCTGAGCATGTTCAAGGCCGCCATCAAGCTCAACCCCACCTCGGCCATTGCGATGGTCGAGTACGCCAACGGCATGGTCATGCTGGAAGGCGACAAGAAAATGAAAGACGCCACCAAGCTTTATGAAGACGCTGCAGCTTGCACCGCGTTGGACGCGATGGAGCGGCTGGATGTGGAGATGGCGAAGGCTGAGTTGGAAGACTAGACAGGCTTCGCCTCTCACCCCACGGTTTAAGCCTGCTGTTTGCGCTTTGCCACGAAACCGACGCCGATCAAACCAGCAATCAGAAGGGCGTACGTAGACGGTTCGGGAATCGCAGGGACAGGCGGGATCAGGGGAGGCGCTTCGCTGAAAAACGCCGAGCCGTAAACCGACCCCAGAGACACGCCGCTGGCAGTAGACAACAAGGTTCCAGCACCTGTGGCAACGTTGATGGTCAGAACTTTGTTTTCGCTGAAACCGTACAGGTCAGCGCCGTTGGGGCTGGCCATGCCGAACACTGAAGCGAAACCGATGCTGCCTACATCGGTATTGACGCCGGTGCTGGTGTTCAGCTTGGTCAAACGGTCAAACGATTGGAACGAAGTCGACAGGTATAGCTGACCGGCGACGAATGCCAAGTCACCCGAAGAGTTCGTGCCGCCTGAGAAGTTGGCACCAATTTGACTGCCTGCGCCTGTAATGGTGTTGAGCTTGTACAAACCATTTGATGCACCGTACAAGCTACCGTCCGAACCGAAGACCAATGAATTGATATTGCTACTGCTGCCGGTGCTTCCAATGAGCATCGCACTCGCCGTCGATGAATTAATTGAATACAACGATGTGCCGTCAATGCCAAAAAGTTGACCGGAGGCGTTAAAAGCAATGTCGAACATCTGTCTGCCCGTGTTGCCCACCAGCGTCGTGGCTCCTGTGAGCACGTCGATCTTGGCAAGTTGACCGCCAGAATCGCTGACCCAAAGCACTGGGTCCGCGAGGACTGTTGTAGAAGCAAACATCAATGCTGCCGCAGAAGTTACTAAACGAAAAACAAGTTTCATGGAAGATCCATTAGTAAGAGGACGGTTGAAGATATGTGCTCGCGTATCCTGGTGCAACCCCTCGAACAGGGGGCCGTATGTGGCCGGAAACAATGTGTGAACGCAGTTCATGCGTAAAGCGTGAAGTGAATGCCAGAGCAGTCTGACTTGATCGAATCAGAGGTGGCACGGGACTCGGGTCAAGACACTCCGCGGTCTTCCGACATTGCCACGCCGAGAGCTCAGTACCCCGAATGGAGCCGCTGGTTTTGGGCCGTGGTGGCCATCAACCTCGCCGCGTTTGACGACACGGCAGACCGCGTCAACGTCAGCTTGCCGCGCCGCGTGTTGCACCGCTTGGAAGCTCTGGCGCGCGATGCGAAACAAACGCCTTCGGGCTTCAAAGCGCGCATGGCATTTGTTCGATGACCGCGCCGAGAGCGCCTCTGCTACATCCCCGCCCCAACCTCAATCCGCCTCACCCCAAGGCAGCATCAGCGTCAGCATCAACAGCTTTTCAAACTCGGGCGCAAAGCGATCGATGATGGCTTGCGGGTCCGGGCAGAGTTGCTTGTCGGTGATGAGACCAAACTGCACGCCGCCGGCGTAAGACAAGATGCTCACGCCCATGCCGATGTCGGCAGACGCGGGCACCCAGAACATGCTTTGGCGCAACGTGGAGCCGCAAAACTTCAGTGGCACTGCGGGGCCAGACACATTGGTCATCACTGCCGTGGTCTTCTTGGCGAAGATGCCGAGGATGATGTCTTGCACCGGCTTGATCATCAGCCCGGCCACCGACAACACGGCAAACGCCAGCAGCGGTTGATAGCTTTCTTTCAGCTCAGTCATGCGCTTGCGCACGGCATACACGCGCTCAACCGGGTTGTCGATGCCGATGGGGAGCGTCAGCGGGGCCAAGCCAAAACGGTTGCCCAGTTGCCAGGCTTTGTCGAGCGGGCGCAAGTTGACCGGCACCATCGCGCGTATTTCTTGGCCCGTCGGGTTGTCGCCATGTGAACGCAAATACGCGCCAATGGCGCCGCTCACGCAGGCCAACAAAACATCGTTGATTGAAGCGCCTAAAGCCTTGCCGACGATCTTCACTTGATCAAGCGGCATGGGCTCACCCCACGCCACAATTTTTTGACCGACGGGCTTGCCCTTCAAACGTGTGGGCGAGTCGTTGGGCAGCAAGGCCAGCGCGGCCACGTCGCCAATCACCTTCGCACCGGCGCGCGCCATGTCGAGCGAGCCAAACAGCGGCTGGCTCGGGTTGGCCAGCATTTCCATCGACTTGGCCATGCCGCCGCCGTACATGGCGACGGCTTTGGACGCCAGATCGGTGAGTGGTTTGACCACGGCGTCTGACAACCAGTCGCCGTCTTGTTCGGTGACCACGCGCTTCTTGCGTTTGGGTGGGTCCATGCCACCGTCGGTGATGGACATCATCACCGCGTTGAGCGAAATGCCGTCGCCGATGCAGTGGTGCACGCGCGCCACCATGGCGCTGCCGCCTTCGTAGTCGTCGATCAAATGAAATTGCCACAGCGGGTGATCGGGGTCCAGCGGCGTGTTGGCCAGTTCGCCCGCGTAAGCCTGCAGCGCGTGGCGGCGGCTTTGGCCTTTCGATTGAGGCAGCACGTCGTGCAGCACATGGCGCTCAATGTCGAAGTTTTCGTCAAACACCCAGCTCGCGCCCATGGCGTCTCGCACCACCTTCTGGTGGAAGCGGTCGTACTTCAGCAGCTTGGTGCTGACGCGCTCGCGCAGCGCTTCCAAGGTAATGCCGGGGGTGAGCAACCAAACGCCTACGATCATCATCAAATTGACGTCGTTGTCCATGCGCAGCCACGCGGTGTCCACACGCGACATGCGTTCGGGCGCGTGGCTGTGGGTGCGTTCTTCAGTGGCCGGTTCGGTCGGCGCTTCGACATCTGACATGGGTGAATCTCCGTAAGATCAGGCTGCGTTTTTGCAACGATCATGCTGGTCAGCATGCACTGCGAGCATGTTGAATTCAATGCTCATTTTCACCCAGCAAACTTTAAGGGAGACCCTTCATGGCCGACTTGAAAAAAACATTTGACGCTGCGGTAGCCGACTCAAAAAATCTGCCCGAGAAGCCCGACAACGCGACGCTGCTCAAGCTTTACGCGCTGTACAAGCAAGGCAGCGGCGGCGACGTGGACGGCAAACGCCCCGGCTTCACCGACATGGTGGGTCGGGCCAAATGGGACGCTTGGAATGAGGTCAAAAGCAAGCCAGCACCTGAGGCCATGCAGGAATATGTGGACTTGATTGAATCGTTGAAGTGACGAGTTGATTTGGCCCGGTTCGAGTTCAGCGCACATCCTGAATAGCTCCTTACCCTTCTGAGGGAGTAGGCTGGAATGGGGGTGAAATCGTCAAGGTAGATCGGCTTGGGTTCGAAGCTTCTACCCCCACCCTGCCCTCCCCCATCAAGGGGGAGAAGTTCATTAACTTCTTAGCTGACTTCTTAGCCGCAGCGACCGCTTTCTTGGCCGCCGGTTTGGCTCCGGCCAACAGCGCATCGAGGTTTTTCTCAATCTCTGCCTGAATCTTGCCGCTGAAGGCACCCATCAAAAAACCCAGCTTGGCGTTCAGGTCGAAATGATCGGCCGCCACCAGCAAAGTGCCGTTAACGCCGGCGCGGCTGAACTCCACCGTGTCGGTGGTTTTGCCCTCGGTCACAGCGCACTCCATGTCGAATTTTTTCTCAATTTCTTCGGCCCATTTCCAGGCAATTTTTCGGGCCTGAGCCAAACCCAGTGAGTGAGTGCGGTGGATGTGAATGTCTGCCATGGATGTCCTTGTTTCAGTTTTTCAATTTTGCCCGTCTTTGCGCTTTGGGCAGTAAGGCCAAACGCTGGACTTGGGCGTAAAAACGGGGGAAGTCGCGGCCCTCGCGCTCGAACAAGCGCTCGAACTCGGGCACCAACTCGTTGTACGCGGCCATCACGCCGAGCGAGGCGTTGTTCGCGTTGGCAAACCATGCGTCGTAGCCTGCAAAACCTAACCCGTCCCCTGCCCCCGCCCCTACCCCCGCCCCAACCCCCGCCCCTGCCCCCGCGCCTGCCCACGCGCCAGCTTTCAGGGCTTGATGATCGGCGCGCATCTGTGCCATCAAAGCCGCTTTGCCCGCGCGCTTTTCAGTGTCGCTGGCCGCACTCTGAAATAGCGTCTCCAGCTTGACGCGGTACTGGCGCGTCAAGCTGCGAAAGTCATTTCGCCGCGCATCAAACGTGGCGTATTCGGTGCGTGCTGCCTCGCCGCCCTGCTCGGCCAACCAACGCGCGCCGCCGAGGCGCTCCACCGCCGTGGCGAATGATTCGTTGAACACCGTGTCGTCAACGGCGTAGGC
>JANPNT010000067.1:0-3742 GCA_031427655.1 Burkholderiales bacterium | reverse complement strand
CGCCAGCACCGTGGCCTTGCTTTGCCCCGACACCGCCGAAGCGGGGTTGGCATGTTTGAAGGCCAAGATCGGCAAGCTGGCTGGGACTTTGGCGTGCTCCGTCACGGCGGCCACCTATCCCGACGACTTGTTCTTGAGCTTGTCGGCCGGCTTGCCGATGCCCGCAGCGTTTGCGTCACTGCATGCGGTGGAGTCGTCCACCTTTGTGGAAGCGGCGCAGGGCGCGGTGGGCGAAGCCCGTGGCGGCGACTATCGCTTCAAGCGCGCGCTCGACATTGCCGGGGCCAGCGCTATGTTGTTGCTGTTAGCGCTGCCGATGTTGCTGGTCGCCGCGGCGGTGGCACTCACCTCCAAAGGCAGCCCCATCTTCAAACAGGCCCGTGTCGGCAAGGGCGGTGTGCCCTTCACGTTTTACAAGTTCCGCTCCATGCAGGTGGACAGTGACGACCGCTTGCACCGCGAATTTGTGGCCAACCTTATTAAAGGGGACGCAAGCTCTTCAACTCCAAGCTCGGCTCCAAGCGCGACTGCCACCGCGCCCACGACAGTTGACCATCAGGCCACGTTTTTCAAACTCAAAACCGACCCGCGCGTCACGCCCTTGGGCCGCTTCATACGCAAGACCAGCATCGACGAATTGCCGCAGCTTTTCAACGTGCTCAAGGGCGACATGAGCTTGGTCGGGCCGCGACCGCCCATTCCCTACGAGTCGGCGCAGTACCAGCCGTGGCACCTGCGCCGAATCTTGGCGATCAAACCGGGCATCACCGGGTTGTGGCAGGTCGAGGGGCGCAGCAATGTGGGCTTCAGCGACATGGTGCGCTTGGATTTGCGCTACCTGCGCGATTGCTCATTTCGCTTGGACATAAAGATTTTATGGAAGACCGTGGGCGCGGTGATTCGCTGCGACGGCGCTGCCTGAATTAACAACAAAAAGCCAATGGGATCACCAACGGAGCCCACCCGCATGAACATTCACGGTGCCAACATCCTCATCACCGGCGGGGCCGGCCTTATCGGCTCGGCCACCACCGATTTGCTGTTGCGTGACCACGCGCCGCAGCGCATCTTCATTCTCGACAACCTGATGCGTGGCAGCCTGGCCAACCTCGATGGCGCGCTGCGTGACCCGCGAGTGCAATTGATTGAGGGCGACATTCGCGATGCCGCGACTGTGCAGCGCGCCTGCGAAGGCATGGACGCAGTGATTCACCTCGCCGCGCTGCGCATCACAGCCTGCGCCGCCGACCCCCAACTGGCCCTTCAAGTCATGTGCGACGGCAGCTTCAATGTGGTGGACGCAGCCTGTGCTGCGGGCGTCAAAAAGATTGTGGCCGCATCGTCGGCTTCGATCTACGGCATGGCCGACAGCTTCCCCACCCGCGAAGACCACCACCCCTACAACAACGACACTTGGTACGGCACCAGCAAAGTGATGCTGGAAGGTTTGCTGCGGTCTTACCGCGCCATGCACGGCATGCCTTATGCAGCCATGCGCTACTTTAATGTGTATGGCCCGCGCATGGACGTCCACGGCAAATACACCGAAGTATTGATCCGCTGGATGGAGCGAATCTCGGCCGGGCAGCCTCCGCTGATATTGGGCGACGGCAAGCAAACCATGGACTTCATCTACATCGACGATGTGGCTCGCGCCAATGTATTGGCGCTTCAGTCTGAGTCGGTAGATGATGTGTTCAACGTGGCCAGCGGCACCGAAACATCGCTGCGCGATTTGGCGCAGGCCCTGTTGAGCGTGATGGGCGCGCCGCGCATGCACCCCGAACACGGCCCTGAGCGCAGCGTCAACGCGGTGCCACGGCGCTTGGCCTGCACTGAAAAAAGCGAACGCCTGCTCGGCTTCAAAGCCAAGGTGGATTTGCAGCACGGTCTGCGCCAGTTGGTGGACTGGTGGCGCGATCAGCGCGCTGTGGCGGCTTGCGCTTGAAGCGCTGAAACGCATGAACCCGGAGCCAACATGATCCCCATCGCCAAACCCGTGATGGGCGAACCCGAGGCCGAAGCGGCGCGCCGCGTGATTTTGAGCGGCTGGATCACGCAAGGCCCCGAGGTGGCCGCGTTCGAGCGTGAGTTCGCCGACTTCGTGGGCGCGCCGCACGCCTGCGCAGTGTCCAACTGCACCACCGCTTTGCACCTGGCACTGTTGGTGGCAGGCGGGCAGGCAGGAATACACGCGGGCGATGAAGTCATCACCGTCAGCCACTCCTATATCGCCACCGCCAATGCGGTGCGCTATGTGGGTGCCATCCCCGTGATGGTGGACATCGAAGCGGGCGGTTTCAACATCGACCCGGCGCTGGTGGAAGCGTCCATCAACCCGCGCACCCGCGCCATCATTTGCGTGCATCAAATTGGCATGCCGTGCGATTTGCGCCGCTTGGTGGACATCGCTAAGCGCCACCGCTTGCCTCTGATCGAAGACGCGGCCTGCGCTGTGGGGAGCGAGATAGGCAGCGAGATTCAGTGGAACGACGCATGGGAAAAAATCGGCATGCCGCACGGCGACGTGGCTTGCTTTTCTTTCCACCCGCGCAAGGTCATGAGCACCGGCGACGGCGGCATGCTGACCACCCGCCACGCCAGTTGGGACCGTCAATTTCGCCTGCTGCGCCAACACGCCATGAGCGTGCCCGACACCGTGCGCCACCAATCAAATCAGGTCATCTTTGAGTCGTATCCCACGGTGGGTTTCAACTACCGCATGACCGACATCCAGGCAGCTGTGGGTCGTGAGCAGCTCAAGCGCTTGCCTGGCATCGTGGCCCAGCGGCGCGCGCTGGCGGTGGCCTATCGGCGCTTGCTGTGCGAAGTCGAGTGCATCGTGTTGCCGCACGAGCCGCCTTGGGCACGCAGCAATTGGCAAAGCTTTTGCGTGCGCTTGCCAGCCGATGTAGACCAACGCGAAGTCATGCAGCAGATGCTGGACAGCGGCGTGGGCACACGCCGCGCCATCATGTGCATACACCGCGAGCCCGCTTATGCCGACATGTTTGCGCACGCCGCCCTGCCAAGGTCTGAAGCCGCGCAAGATCGCTGCATCTTGCTGCCGCTATATCCCGACATGACGCTAGACGAGCAGCGGCAGGTGGTGACTGCGCTGCAGCAGGCTTGCAACGTTGCGCGGCCGGTTCATCTTTCGGGTCAGCCTTCGATTCAGCCGGAGCGTCAGCTTGTCTGAACCCATCATGACTGCGCACCTTCCCGCTTTGGCTCCAACTTTGGCTCCAGCTTTGATGTCAGGTGACACACCGCCTGCGGCGAAGCGCAGCTCCTACGCCGAGATACTGCGCTCAACCATGCTCATCGGCGGCTCGGCCGTGGTCAATGTGGCCATCGGCATCGTGCGCACCAAAGTCATGGCGGTGTTTTTGGGGCCGGCCGGTTTTGGTTTGCTGGGCGTGTACAGCGCCATTGCCGACATGGCGCGCAGCCTGGCTGGCATGGGCTTGCAAAGCAGCGGCGTGCGTCAAATTGCCCAAGCCGTGGGTGCCAACGACGCTGCGCAATTGGCGCGAACGGCGGCGGTTCTGCGCCGCACCGTGATGGCGTTGGGAATGTTCGGCGCGCTGATGCTGGTGTTGTTCGCTCGGCCGATTTCAACGCTGACCTTTGGCCACGACGGCCACGCCGACGCGGTTGCGCTGTTGTCGGTGGCAGTGTTTTTCAGGCTCATTGCCGACGGGCAGGGCGCCTTGATCCAAGGCATGCGGCGCATTTCAGA
>JANPNT010000066.1:0-4783 GCA_031427655.1 Burkholderiales bacterium | reverse complement strand
GCCGCAGCTTTGAGAGCATGGCCAGCCGCATCCGCGAATTGAAGATCGACATCTTGGTGGACCTGAAGGGGGCCACCAACGACACCTTGCTCAAGGTGCTGGCGTACCGACCCGCGCCGCTGCAGGTCACCTGGCTGGGATTTCCGGGCTCCACCGGAGCGCCGTTCATCGACTATGTGATCGGCGACCCCATCGTCACGCCGTTGGAAAACGCCGCGCACTTCAGTGAAAAGATTGCGCAGTTGCCGACTTGCTATCAACCCAACGATGCGCACCGCGCCGTGCCGCAGCCGTCAACACGCGCTGACTGGAATTTGAATTCTGATGGCGCTGAAGCCGCTTTGCTGCTGTGCGCATTTCATCAGTCGTACAAAATTTCTGCCGAGGTTTTCGACCTCTGGTGCGAGTTGTTGCATGCCTTGCCCGGCGCCATGCTGTGGCTGCTGCAATGGAACCAGAACGTGCAGGCGCAGTTGATTGCCGCCGCCGAGCAACGCGGAATCGCGAAAGAGCGACTGGTATTTGCGCCTGTTCTGCCGCTGAACCAACACATCAGCCGCTTGGCTTGCGCCGACATCTACCTGGACGCCTGGCCCTGCAACGCGCACACCACCGCCAGTGAAGCGCTGTGGTGCGGCGTGCCCGTGGTCACCCTGCAAGGCCCCACCTTTGCGCAGCGCGTGGCGCCCAGCTTGTTGAACGCGGTGGGTATGAATGAATTGGTGTGTGATGACGAGGCTGGCTACATTGCCACCGTCCTGGCCTTGGCGGCCGAACCGCAGCGACGGGCAGACATCAAAGCGCATTTGCTCGAACAGCGCACCGCCAGTTCCTTGTTCGACGGCGCGCTTCGCGCCCGTGAAATGGAAGCCCTGTGGCTGCGCATGTGGGAGCGCAGCAAGAACGGCCAAGCGCCCGAACATTTGGCTGCTTGAACTCCCTCCGCTGTGCAGGGGAAAGGCGCAAAGAAAGACCCACTTCCTGCGCCTCTTCGTCGCATCACTTCCGCCCCACAACCCCTACCGTCATCCCATGAAAACCTGTGACCCATCCGTCACATTGAGGACGCCATGAAAGCAGTGATATTGGCCGGTGGCTTGGGCACGCGGCTGTCGGAAGAAACTTCGGTGCGGCCCAAACCCATGGTGGAAGTGGGGGGCAAGCCGGTGCTGTGGCACATCTTGAAAAACTACTCGCACCACGGCATCAATGACTTTGTGATTTGCCTGGGGTACCGCGGCTACGTCATCAAGGAATACTTCGCCAACTACTTTTTGCACATGTCAGACGTGACGTTTGACCTGGCCGAAAACCGCATGGAGGTCTGCCATCGCCACTGCGAACCGTGGCGCGTGACCTTGGTTGACACGGGTGACCAAACCCAAACCGGTGGCCGCTTGAAACGCGTGCGCGACTACCTGGACGACGGCACGTTTTGCTTCACCTACGGCGACGGCTTGAGCAACGTGGACATCACCGCCAGCATTCAATTTCACCGCGAACAAAAACGCCTGGCCACGCTCACAGCCGTGCAACCGGCCGGCCGATTTGGCGCGTTGGACATTCAAGACCAACGCATCTCGCGCTTTCAAGAAAAGCCGGACGGCGACGGCAGTTGGATCAACGGCGGCTTCTTTGTGTTGGAGCCCAATGTGCTGAAGCACATTGAGCACGACAGCACCGTGTGGGAGCGTGAACCGATGGAACACCTGGCGCGCGAGGGCCAGTTGTCGGCCTTCACGCACAACGGCTTTTGGCAACCCATGGACACCCTGCGCGACAAGATGCGCCTGGAAGGACTGTGGCAATCGGGCCAAGCGCCCTGGAAGGTCTGGGCATGAGGCGCGATGCTTTTTCATTCAGCGATTTCAACGAACCGCTTCACCCCGACACCCTGGCCGCGCTGTTCGGTGGCACCTACGCAGGGCGACGCGTGCTGGTCACCGGTCACACCGGTTTCAAAGGCTCGTGGTTGGTGCTGTGGTTGCAGGCTATGGGCGCGCAGGTGTTTGGTTTGTCCTTGCCTGCCGACGACGCTTTGAATCACAGCGCGTTGTTAAAGCTTCCCGTCACCGAGGCCTTGATTGATTTGCGCGACGCCGCTGCGGTGCGCAGAGCCGTCATGATGTTCCAGCCCGAATTTGTTTTTCACCTCGCAGCGCAAGCCCTGGTGCGTCGCAGTTACGACACGCCCGCCGCGACTTTTGATGTGAACGTGATGGGCTTGGTCAACCTGCTGGAAGCCGTGCGCGCCACGCCCAGCGTGCGCGTGGTGGTGAACGCCACCACCGACAAGTGCTACGTCAATGTGAACACCACGCGCGGCTATGTGGAAGGCGATGCGCTGGGCGGGCACGACCCGTACAGCGCGTCAAAGGCGTGTGCGGAAATCGTGTCGGCCAGTTACCGCAGCAGCTTTCTCGGGCACGACGACGGGCGCGGTTGCCCCGTGGCCTTGGCCACCGCGCGCGCAGGCAATGTGATTGGTGGTGGCGACTGGAGCGCCGACCGTTTGATTCCTGATTTGGTGCGCTCCGCCGTCACTGGCCAAGCCGTGCAAATTCGCTACCCGCAAGCCACGCGGCCTTGGCAGCATGTGTTGGAGCCGTTGGCGGGTTACTTGTCGTTGGGTCAGCGTTTGGCGGCCGACCCGCGTGCTTGCGCTGAGGCGTGGAATTTCGGCTCTGATGAGTCGGGCCAGCTCAGCGTGGGCCAAGTGATCGCTGATTTTTCTGCGCACTGGAGCGCCGTGAAGTTTGAGCTGGACACCACGGCGCAGTGGCATGAAGCCAACTTACTCAGCCTGAACTGCGACAAAGCTTTGGAGCGCTTGGGTTGGTGGCCGGTATGGAGCGCCGCGACCATGTTGAAGCGCACCGCGAACTGGTACCAACGCCAAAACCAAGACGGTCACCTCAACAGCTTGGCCGACATTCATGCTTATGTCAGCGATGCCCGCGCAGCCAACGTGGCGTGGTGTTGGGACGATGTTCCTGTGACGGTTTTGCAGCAGGCGGTTCAGTTCGCATGAACTTTCAGCCCACGCCAATTCAAGGTTTGTGGGAGATCACCACCGCACCACACGGTGATGCGCGCGGCAGCTTGACGCGCCTTTACTGCGCCGACGAATTTGAAGAAATCACACCCGGCCTGCGTTTTGTGCAAGTCAACCATTCCATCACTGCCCTGCGCGGCACGCTGCGCGGCATGCACTTTCAACGCGCGCCCGCGCCAGAGGCCAAATTGATCCGCTGCCTGCGCGGCAGCGTGTTCGATGTGATCGTCGATGTGCGCGAAAACTCCACCACGTTTGGGCTGTGGCATGCCTTGGAATTGACCGACACCAATCAACGCCAAGTGCTGATCCCGCCCGGTTGCGCGCACGGCTTTCAAAGTTTGGCTGACGACTGCCAATTGCTCTACCAACACAGCGCCGCGTACGCACCCTGCTGTGAAGACGGCTTGGCCTTTGACGATGCGCAAGTGGGCATTCGCTGGCCGCTGCCCATCACCGAAATGTCAGCCCGTGACCGTGCCTTCAAGTGCATCGGCAGTGGCTTTGCGGGAGTGCGAATTTGAAGTGCCGCCATTGCTCTGAGCCGCTTGACGACACCCGCGATGTGTTCGTGGACTTGGGCACCGCCCCGCCGTCCAACGCCTATTTGCGCGAGGCCGACTTGGCGCAAGCCGAGACTTACTTCCCGCTGAAAGTAATGACCTGCCCTGAGTGCCGCTTGGTGCAAGTGGACGAAGTGCAGCGCCATGACGCGATGTTCTCCGACGACTATTTGTACTTCTCGTCGTACTCACCGTCGTGGCTGAAACACTCTGAGCGCTACGTAGCTGAGGTAGTGGAACGCTTGGGTTTGAACGCCAATTCGCTGGTCATGGAAGTGGCTTCCAACGACGGTTACTTGCTGCAATACGTGGCGCAGCGCGGCATTCCCTGCGTGGGTGTGGAGCCAACGGCCAGCACGGCCGTGGTGGCGCGCGCCAAAGGCATCACCACGATGTCAGATTTTTTTGGTGCCGAGTTCGCGAAGAATTTCAAAGTGCAACAACGCAGCGCAGACCTGGTGCTGGGCAACAACGTGCTGGCCCACGTGCCCGACATCAACGATTTTGTGGCCGGGTTTCGCGAGGTGCTGTCGCCTGAAGGCACGGTTACGGTGGAGTTTCCGCACCTCATGCAATTGGTTCAGCAAGGCCAGTTTGACACCGTCTATCACGAACACTTTTCTTACCTGTCACTGCACACCGTGCAGCGCATCTTTGCGTCACAAGGCTTGGCGGTGTGGGACGTTCAAACACTGCCTACGCACGGCGGTTCGCTGCGCGTGTGGGCACAGCATCAAGCCAACCCACGCGCAGCAAGTTCACGCGTTGCCGAGGTGCTGGCGGTCGAGACGGCAGCAGGCATGCAAGGCGATGATTTCTACCGCGGCCTGCAAGCCCGCATGGACGCCATCAAAGACGATTTGCTGGGCTTTTTGATTGCGCAAAAGCGCGCCGGAAAAACCGTGGCCGCCTACGGTGCTGCCGCCAAAGGCAACACCCTGCTGAACTACGCCGGTGTGCGGCCTGACCTGCTGCCGTATGTGGTGGATGCGTCGCCACACAAACAAGGCCGCTACATGCCGGGTTCCAGAATTCCCATCGTGGCCGAGTCGCACCTGCGTGACATGAAGCCCGCCTTTGTGGTGATCTTGCCGTGGAACTTGCGCCAAGAAATTGGCGAGCAATTGACTTACGTGCGCGAGTGGGGAGCGAAGTTTGTGACGGC
>JANPNT010000065.1:0-1771 GCA_031427655.1 Burkholderiales bacterium | reverse complement strand
ACTGAACAGCCTTTATGTCTCGATGACGCGGGCCCGCCAGTGTTTGGTGTTCAGCGCCACCGAGCCTTACGGCACGGTGGCAGGAATGTCGTGGTGGCAACGTGTGCGGGCTCAGAGCACACCTTGGGTGGCGCAGCTTTCAAGCTCGTCAGCCGCAGGCCATCGCGCTGCAGATGCTGTGATGTTGCCGGTGCTTCCGGTGTGGAGCGGGCAAGGGCAGGCAGCCACTGCGGCGCGCGCGGCTGCTGAGCCGTCCAGCGCGATCAGCCGCATGGGTCAGGCGTTCCACCGTGCGATGGAGTGGGCGACGGCGCGCAATGCCGTGGAGCCCGAGGCGCAAGTGCGTGCCTGGAGCACGACGGCGGCGCGTGAATTTCAACTCGACGATGTGGCGGCGCTAGAGGTAATGGCTGTGGTCAAGTCAGTGTTGAATTCGGCTTCCGCACAGCCATACTTCAGCGGCCCGTCGATTGTCTGGGCGGGCAATGAAGTGGCTGTCAGTGCGAACGGCGACGAAGGCGCGCAGGTGTTGCGCATCGACAGGTTGGTGGCCTTGAGCTCGCCACAGAATGAAGCCGGGGCCAAGGTGTGGTGGGTGCTCGACTACAAGCTTCATGCCGCACCGCACACCGTGCCCGAGCATCGCGAACAATTGCTGCGCTATCGCGACGCGGTGCAGCGCTTGCAAAACAGCGAGTCGGTTCGCTGCGCTTTCATCAGCGGAACAGGCGAGTTCTTGGAGTTGAGTTAAAGGCGAGCGCATGCGCTTCAGCATTTCGAGGTGCCAGATAAAGGGCTCGAACCACCGTCTGATTGAAGCTTAGACGCGCGCCACTGCGCCGTCCAATCGAGGCACTGACTTTCATGCCTTGATGGACTCCTCCGACCTTCCTTCTGAACTGCGCCGGGCCGCGGCCGCTACGCCGAGCGCTGCTCTTGCCGTGACCCCGAACGCAACGACACTGCGCCTGTTTGGGCGCTTTCAACTGCGCAAGCTGCTGGGCAAAAGCGCCGCGAGCATGGCGTGGTTGGCGCTCGACCCGGGCAGCCAACAAGAGGTCATGCTCACCGTTCCGCGCATTCAACCGCGAGACGCCGCTGCGGCGCAAACTTGGTTGGCCGACGCGCGCTTGGCGGCTCGTCTGAAACACCCGTGCTTGGCTCCTGCAGTTGAGGTGGGCATCGAATCGCAATGGCCCTATGTGGCGGTGGACCGCGCCCTGGGCATCACGCTGGGAGAGTGGCTGGCAGCGCACACCTCCGCCAACGTCTTGCCCGTCGAGGCGGTGCAATGGCTGTGTCAAGCGCTCGAAGGCTTGGCCTTTGCGCACGAGGCCGGTCATGCCCACTGCGATTTGCAATTGCACAGTGTGTTGATCAACGCGCAAGGGCGCGTTTGCGTGGCGGGATTGGGAGTGGCACCGCATGCGGCCGCGCCGGTGGCACCGCATGAGTTTGGCGGGTCGGCCTACGCCCCGTTGGCCGGGGCAACGCAAACGTCTGCGTTGGTGGGTTCGACCACACTGGGCTTGAAAGCGCAGCGCGAAGCCGCTGTGCGCGACGTGTTGTTGTGCGGTGTGCTGTTGCACAGGTTGCTGACCGGCCAGTTCGTGCTGGACGAAGGCGACACGGTCAAGGTGCTGGCACGCATTGCACCCGAAGGCCGTGAAATCGTGCGCTTGCAGTGGACCACGCCGCACCTGATTTCAGAAGGCCTGCGCGCCATTGCGAATCGCTGTTTGGCGCATCAACCGCGCCAACGGTACTTCGG
>JANPNT010000064.1:0-3531 GCA_031427655.1 Burkholderiales bacterium | reverse complement strand
GATGCACGTTTCACGTCCATCGACATCTCCGCGGAATCGGTGGCGCAGGCTCGCCAGCGTGTGAACGCTGCGGGTTATGGCAACGTGGAGTTTCAACAAGCCGACATCTTTTCACTGCCGTTTGAAGCAGCGTCTTTCGACTACGTGTTTGTTTGCTTCGTGCTCGAACATCTGGCCCAGCCGGTGGAAGCGCTGAAGATTTTGCGCAAACTGCTCAAGCCCGGCGGCACGCTTACCGTCATCGAAGGCGATCACGGCTTGACTTGTTTTCACCCCGACAACCCGGCCGCGCGCGAGGCGGTTCAATGCCAGGTTGACTTGCAAAAAATGGCCGGCGGGAACGCGCTGATCGGCCGCCAGCTCCACCCGCTGATGGTGGCCGCGCGACTCGATGCGGTGCGTGTCTCACCGCGCATGGTCTACGTCGATGGCAGCAAACCGGACTGGGCCGCAGGCTTCACCCGCAACACCTTCACCGCGATGATTCAAGGCGTTCGCGGGTCTGCGGTTGCTGCTGGCTTGATCGATGCGCAGCGCTTCGATGAGGGCATCCGGGGGCTGCTGCGAACAGCGCAAGCTGACGGGGTCTTCTGCGACACGTTTTTCAGGGGCGTCGGCGTCTGCGCGAAATGAATTCACACTGACTGCGTTGAGCTCGACAAGGCACGCGCAGTAGCCCCAAACGCATAGGCATCCATCCCCAAGCAGCCCATGCTCACACCGCTGTGCAAGCGCAAGGCATGCTCGGCGCGACCGCCCGCACCTGCGGCCACGAACCATGGCAACAGGTGCTCGTCGGTGGGGTGCATGTCTACCGCAAAGGGGGCTTGCGTGCGGTAGTTGAACAGCGCGTCCCAATCGCGTGCCCCGCTGCGCTCGACCATCCATTGCCGGAACGCCGCGCTCTCAGCAATTTCAGGTGCGTCTTCGCTCGGCATGGCACCGCCGCCAAACACGCGACCCAAGTTGTGCGTGATGCTGCCGCTGCCCATCACCAACACGCCGTCGTCGCGCAAAGTTTGCAACGCCTCCCCCAGCGCAAATTGCTGAGCCGGGCTTTGGCTGGGCACAAAAGCCAAGGGCAGCACCGGGATGTCGGCCTTGGGGAAAAGGTAACGCAAAGCCGTCCATGCGCCGTGATCCAAACCGCCCTGGGGCAGCACGTGGTGTGGCAGTTCGGCTTGCGTCAACAGGTCGGCCACTTGCGCGGCCAAGGCGGGGTCGCCGGGTGCGTCGTAGCGAAGTTGGTTCAGGCGCGGGTCGAACCCTCCGAAGTCGTAAACCGCATGGTGCTGCGCCGCCGCCAGCAACACCGGCCGACGCGCGGTGCTGTGGGCCGAGATCATCAAAATGGCGCGAGGCTTGCCAAAAGTAGCCGTGATCTGGCCGCCCAAGTGCTGCATGAATGCCCCCGCCGCGCCGGGTTGCAGCGCGATCATGGGCGAACCGTGGGAAACGAAGATGCTGGGGAGGCTGTGCGTTTTCATGCCCTCATTGAACCAAGAGTTGCCCGCGTTTGGGTTCTGATTTTTTGTTGTTTAGGTTCAGATAAACCGGGAGGTCATCGCAGCATGGCGTACACCTGTCCACAACCGGTTCGCGGTACGCCCCAACCGCCCACATGGGCGTGTCGACGGCGGGCACAGCGGCCGTAAAACCCGTGGTCAGCCCACCCGCGAAGCCCAGAGCCAGAGCGTCCACCGCATGGGTGCCTGAAAGGCAGCACGTGATTCGGATCGACTGCAACCCGCAAGCGGGCAGTGAAATGCGCGACGTCCGTCCGATGCTGGTGTTGTCATACAGCGCGTTCAACGCACGCACCGGCTCGGTCGTCGGCTTGCCGATGACAACCGCCGCGTTCAACGCCAAGGTGAGCGAAGCTGTTTTTCTCGGCGCGTGCGCGTTGCTTGATCAGATCATCGACCTTGCGTGAGCGCGCGGTTTGGCGTTCCCCGAAGGCTGCCCAACTCGTCGCGTGAGGCAGGTCCTATTCGGCATTGCCGGTGTGCAAAACAATGCTGCCCACGCCTTCAATGCTGCCGTCGATCCGGTCGCCCGCCACCACCGGCCCCACGCCTTCGGGTGTGCCGGTGAAGATCAAATCACCGGGTTGCAGGTGATAAAACTTCGACAGGTCGGCGATAAGTTCGGGGATGTTCCAAATCAGTTTGTCGATGTCGGACTTCTGTTTCGTTGCGCCGTTGACCGACAGTTCCAGCGCGCCTTTGTCGATGACGTGGCCCACCATGGGCACCACCTCTGACACCACCGACGATTGCTCCACGTCTTTGCCCAAATCCCAAGGTCGGCCTTTTTCGCGGGCAATGAGTTGCAGGTCGCGGCGGGTCATGTCTAGGCCGCAGGCGTAGCCGTAGATGATTGAGGCTGCGTCGGCCTCAGCCACTCGAAACCCGGGCTTGCCTATCACCAGCACCAGTTCCATTTCGAAGTGGTAGTTGCTGGTGCCGGGCGGGTAGGGCACGGTGGCACCCGACTCGACCAAGGTGCCTGGCGCCTTGGTGAAATAGAACGGCGTCTCGACGCTTTTGTCGACCGGGCGGCCCATCTCGACCGCATGCGCGTGGTAGTTGCGGCCCACCAAAAAGATGCGGTTGATGGGCAAGCGATCGCTCAAACCGCGCACGGGCAGCGAGTAGACGGGCGGCGGGTTCCAAAGGTAGGCGGTGGTCATGGTTCGGCTTTGTTGTAGAAATGAACTCAGGCCCGACGGTCATGTTCACGAACCTCGAACACACCAAGCTTGGTGTGCAGCGGTGTTTCGTCGGCGACGAACAGGAAAGCGGGCGCGTTGGCATTGGTGTTGGTGAGTGACACCGGCGTGTAGCCCGGCGCGCAGCAGGTGTCGGCTTCAGCGAGCGTGAAGCGATCCTGATCCACCTGCACGCTGGCCCCGCCTTCGATGAGGTGGAACACCATCGCGGGGCTGCGCACAGGCAGGCGCAAGGTCTGCCCCGGCTTGAGCATCAGCGCGTAAAAGCCGAGGATGTTCTCGGCATGCGCGCCAGTTTCGGGGTTGGTGTAGGTGACCTGCACGGCTTCCAAATCTGGCTGATCGGCGGCCAGTGATTCAAGCGCCGCACGCGCATCGGCCCACGGATAGCGCAGCATCGGATAAGGCCTGTGCGAGCGCTCAAACACCGGCGTGGGCACGACACCACCGCGCGCATAGGCACGCTCACCGTGCGTGGGTCGCACCGTTTGGCGGCCGCCGTTGACGTGGTAGCTGGCCTCCATGTAGTACACCAGCGGCAGGTCGAGCACGTCCAACCACACCACCGGCTCAGTCCCGTCGTGGCCATGCTCATGCCACAGGCCGGTGGGCGTGAGGATCAAATCGCCGCGCAGCATGTCGCACTTTTCGCCGTCCACGTTGCTCCACGCGCCTGTGCCTTCCACCACCATGCGCACCGCGTTCGGCGTGTGGCGATGCGACGGAGCCCATTCGCCGGGCAGCAGCAATTGCATGCCCAAATACATGGCCGCGCTGGCCTGCATTTTGTCCAGGCCGTG